>CAYSGX010000093.1:6263-9720 GCA_964430605.1 uncultured Chitinophagaceae bacterium | reverse complement strand
TCGCCATATTTTACATGTTCATTCAAAGGATTTATCTGATGGCTGCCACCCATCACTAATCCTTTTCCTGAAAATATTTCCGTATCGGGAAACTGACTTGAATATAAAGTCATAATGTCTTTCCCTGCCTTAAAATGACAATCGTCTAACGATTCAATGCTAACGGGAATAAATTTGCTTTTATCATTAGTAGTACCCGATGATTTTGCAAACCAACCAATTTCAGAACTCCACAAAATATTCTGCTCGCCTTTCATCATTCTTTCGATATAAGGCTTCAGCGTTTCATAATCCTGAACAGGAATCCTGTTTTTATAATCGTTGTAACTTTTAATTGAAGCGTAATCGTACTTTTTGCCCCACTCGGTTTTGGCAGCCGCTGAAATTAATTGCTGAAAAACTTTTTGTTGTGCTTCAACAGGATTCTCGATAAAGAAATTTATTTGCGATAGCCGCTTACTCAAATACCACTTAATAATAGCATTAACAGGTTTCAATCTTGTGGGAATATAGTTTCTGTAAAAATAAATGTATTCACTGAAAGGTTAGTCTTCTAAAGGGTTCTTTCTTTTTAATTCAAAATTTCTTCCGAGATAATGAGTGCGCACTTGTTCATCGGCAGCCAATTCTTCGGGTGTTCCGGCTTTTAAAATTTTTCCTTCAAAAAGCAAATATGCCCTGTCGGTAATAGAAAGTGTTTCTTGCACGTTGTGGTCGGTAATTAAAATGCCAATGTTTTTGAAACGTAACTTGGCTACAATTTTCTGAATGTCTTCAACCGCAATGGGATCGATACCTGCAAAGGGTTCGTCTAACAGAATGAATGATGGATTGGTGGCTAATGCACGTGCAATTTCGGTTCTTCTTCTTTCTCCACCCGACAACACAATGCCTTTATTTTTTCTTACGTGTGTAAGACGAAATTCATTCAGCAATTCTTCTAATCTTTTTTCCTGTTCGGGTTTAGAGAGTTTTGTCATTTCCAAAACTGCCATAATATTATCTTCAACTGTTAGCTGACGAAATACCGAAGCCTCTTGTGGAAGATAGCCCACGCCCAACTGCGCACGCTTGTACATGGGCAGGTCGGTGATGTCTTTATTGTCTAAATAAATTGTGCCTTCATCGGCTTTTATTAAACCTACAATCATATAAAACGAAGTGGTTTTTCCTGCACCATTAGGGCCCAGCAAGCCTACAATCTCGCCCGGTTTCAATTCTACTGAAACGTTATTTACCACAGTGCGCCCTTTGTAGGTTTTCATTAAATTTTCGGCTCTGAGAATCATTTTCATTTTTTTTATTTCCCGCTGATAAAGTTTAACGTTTTATGTTTAAAGTTTTGAGGTTTGTTCTTTTTTCAAGGCTAAAAGTACTACATGATAAAATTATTATAACCACATAGTAACATAGACTTCTCTTAATTTTCTGTTTTTCATTATGATATTTTAATGTCTTTGATATTCAGTTGCAGGCTGGTATTTCCGTTCCACACATTTTCTTCTATACAATAGCAAATATCAAACGGCATGGGTGGCTTTCCATTCGACAGCACATGCTCAGCAAAATGTGCCATGCCAAAAGCAATGCCGTTGCCTGCAATATCTCTGTGCAACAAATCCAACTTCAAATGATTTTCACCTACTATTCTTGAACCGCCTCTGTCTTTCACATTCTTAGTTAAAAAAACCGGGCGCATATTGCCCGGGCCAAATGGCGCAAACTGTTTCAGTATTCTGAAAAATTTATCGTTAACATCTGCAAAGTTCAACTCTGTATCTATCTCTATTTCGGGAGTCAACATGTGGTCTTCAATAGTTGCGTTTACAATTTCTTCAAAGCGATGAATGAATGTATCAACGTTTTCCAAAGGCATGGTTAACCCTGCGGCATACATGTGCCCGCCATATTGTTCTAACAAATCGGCACAAGATTTTATGGCTTCATAAATATTAAAGCCTTTCACCGAGCGTGCAGAACCTGTTGCTTTACCATTCGATTCAGTGAGAATAATAGTGGGGCGGTAAAACGAATCAATCAATCTCGAAGCCACAATGCCTATTACACCTTTGTGCCAATGCGGTTGAAACAACACAGTCGATTTCCGGTTTTCATATTCAGCAGAAGTTTTTAAAATATTCAAAGCTTCTTCTGTAATATCTCTATCGAAGCCTTGTCTTTCAGCATTAACTGTATTTAGTTCACCGGCTTTATCTGAAGTTATTTTTTCTAATTCTGAATGTTCAGAAATTAATAATTCAACCGCCTGATTGGCATGTTTGATTCTTCCCGCGGCATTAATTCGCGGACCCACTACAAATACTAAATCTGAAATTTGTAAGGCACGTTTCATCTCGCTCAACTCTATGATTGAACGCAAGCCCGGGCATGGGTTCTCATTAATTTTTTTCATGCCGAAATGAGCCAGAATTCTATTCTCACCTGTAATGGGAACAATATCGGCAGCGATACTTACAGCAACAAAATCGAGCAACTCATATACTTTTTCTAAAGGCACATTATTCTGGATAGCATAAGCCTGACAAAGTTTAAAACCAATACCACAACCGCTCAATTCTTTGTAAGGGTAATCGCAATCGCTACGTTTTGGGTCAAGTATTGCAATCGCATTCGGTATTTCATCTCCCGGCAAATGATGGTCGCAAATAACAAAATCTATATTGCGTTCGTTGGCATATTCAATTTTATCTATCGATTTTATGCCGCAATCTAAAGCAACAATTAAGCTGAAATTATTTTCTGCCGCGTAATCAATTCCCTGAAAAGAAATGCCATAACCTTCGCTGTATCTATCGGGAATATAGAAGCCTATGTTGGGATAAAAGTTTTTGAAGAAAGTGTAAATCAAAGCCACTGAAGTTGTGCCATCTACATCATAGTCGCCATAGAATAAAATCTTCTCGTTATTGGCGATGGCTTTATTAATTCTATCAATGGCTTTATCCATATCTTTCATCAAGAATGGATTGTGCAGGTTTTCTAAAGCCGGACGAAAAAACAATTTAGCTTCTTCAAAAGAGGTAATGCCGCGCTGCGCCAAAAGATTACAAAAAACAGGATGAATTTTTAATTCTTGCTGCAACTTATCGGCTAAAATTTCATCGGTAGCTTTTACTACCCAACGAATTTCTTTTATGGTATCGTTCATAAATTATAGGGTAAAAACAGTTCAGCGAAAAATGAACTGTTGCGTTAAAAAATACTGCTCAAATACTACTGTAAAATAATTTTGCGCATGGCGCTGAATTTATCGTTTTGTAGTTTTAAAAAGTAAACGCCCCTTGGAAACTGTTGTAATGAAATGGTGAATGAATTATACATAGTGTGTTTGTTTTTCAAAATGGTTTTGCCCGAAATGTCATACAACTGCCAGTCAAAATCTTCAGGCTTATTATTACTAAACTGTATAGTTATAAAATCTTTGGCAGGATTAGGA
>CAYSGX010000093.1:0-6253 GCA_964430605.1 uncultured Chitinophagaceae bacterium | reverse complement strand
AGGATATAATGTGAAAAATTCTTCGGTATAATCTTGCGTGCCTGAAACCGCGCCTACCGTAAAACTTTTTGTTTCAATACAATTATTGGCATCGGTAACCGTAACGGAATATTCACCTACAGCTAAATTATTTACCGTGTTGGCAGCAGTGTTATTCGCATCGCTCCAAACTATTTGATAAGGAGGCGAGCCGCCAATAATACCCGCATTGGCACTGCCATTTGATTCGCCAACATTGGCATCGGTAACATTTACATTTATAGTTATTGCATTAGGCTCAAAAATATTTACCGTTGCCAGGCCCAGGCAACCGTTTGAATCAATTACATTAATAAAGTAATTGCCTCTCGATAAAGTATTGCTGCTTCTTTGATTGGTAACACCATCGCTCCAATCAAAAATATAGGGTGGTGTTCCATTTAAAACTTCAATATCTATTTCGCCATCGTTAAACCCTTTGCATGAAATACTTTTAGCGGTAACATTCAAATCTAATTTACAATCGGCACAATATTCATTCAGCATCAACAATATACTTCTGTATGTATTTAGCCTGCCACCTGTAACAGTTTTGTCTTTTAGCGCTGCCACAGGGTCAACGCCATTCATAATGCTTTGCTTTACTTTTAAAGCTACTTGTGCAGGATTGTTTTTATAAGCCTGAATAAATGAATCGCAACCTGCCGCAAACAATAATGACACAACGCCCGCCACATGAGGCGCAGCCATTGAGGTGCCGGTTAAATTGCCATAGCTGTTGCCGGCATAGCAAGAATATACCACTGTACCGGGCGCACCTAAATCGATATGAATTTTCCCGAAACCTGCATTAGCTAATGCGTCAATACGTGTGGTATTGGTAACAGTAATTAAAAAATCGCTTGTACAAGTGGTGGGCATGTCGCCTCTTACATCTACATCTATGCTTGCATTAATAGTAGCCCCTGCACTCAAAATACCCAAACTGCCTAATGAATCATAAATGCCACACCACAAAGGATAGTCTGCGGCATTGGCAAAATTTTCTCCGAAAGAAGCATTGGTAGCCACCACAAACGCACCCTGCAATCCTCCGGTTTCGTCATAGCGTTTGCGTTGGTCAAACACATAGCTGTATGCGGCAGCGACATTGGCATCGGTATAATCATCAACCTGAACGGGCATAATTTTCACATCCCAGTTTACGCCTGCAATACCTCTGTTGTTATTACCAATTGCCCCGGCAATACCTGCCACGTGTGTGCCATGATTATCGTTAGAAAGCTGACCTGTATTATTGTTAATATTCCAGCCATCGTAATCATCTATATAGCCATTGGCATCATCATCAATACCGTTATTGGGTATTTCACTTTTGTTTTTCCAAAGGTTTAAATCCTGATGGGTTAAATCTATACCCCCATCAATAATGGCAATTACAATAGTATCGCCATCGGCAGAAGTGCCGCCTGTAGCATATTGCCAGGCCTTTTCAGCTTTAATATCCGCACCAGGCGTACCGTTGCTTTGCCCGGTGTTGTTTAAGTTCCATTGACGATTGTATTCAGTATCATCGGGCGAAACGCTTCTTAGCGATACATAATGATTTAACTGTGCTGCTTTGGTAAGCTTGGTTGAGTAAGCAATTTGTAAGGCATGTAGTTCGCTTCCTTCTGTGGTTTTAAACAGCCACATGTTCCAGCTTTTTGAGACTTGCTTTATAACTGATAAATGCAAATCGTTTTTTTCATTGCTGAAAAAATCTTCTAACAACTTAGGCGAAACATCGGGCTGTAACTGAACAAGTATTTGCCCTTTCACAAAACGCACCTCATGTTGTTGCGTAGCAAAAGCATTATGCTGAATAAAAAACAGGCAAATTAATATTGAACACAGATACTTCATCAATAGCTCAAATTTACGGAATAACGGGTTAACGTGCCGAAATGTATTTTACGTTTGATGTTCAAATTTATTCTCTGATAATCGCAAATACTTCTGCTCTTCTGTTTAACCGGCTGTCAGTATCTGAGAGAGGCTGTGTGTATCCATACCCGATTACTTCTATTGGCAGAGATGTGAACAGCATGAGTTCTTCACGTATAAATGCCGCCCTCTTTAATGATAGTTGTTTGTTATATTCTTCTATACCTTCTTTATCTGTGTGCCCTGTAATAATTATCTTTTCTATGTTTGCAGCATAATAAATATTGTTTATCAGCGAATCTAACTTTTCTGAATTTACTGATTTATCGTAGTCAAATAATAAAGTCGCCAATAAAATTGTATCATTTCTTTCTCTTGCCATATTTTCAGAAAGTAAATCATCGGTTTTGCAAACTTCATTTTTATTGCTGACGGGAAATACACTAACATCATCCAAAGCATATTGGCACATAAATTTATTTTGACGATTCTTCCAATAACCATATTGTTTGGTTTTATGAAAACTGCTTTTAAAAGTTTTCTTGTCGGAATAATTTTCATCATATTGCTTAATATTCCCTATGTGCAAATATTTTTCACCGCCCGAAGCAGTATATAAAAATTCATATTTGGTATATTGAGTAGTATCTCTTGAAATTTCGTCCATACACCAGTCAGGCGATTCAATATGCCTGAAATATGAATATCTTTTGCTGTTACTGTTCATTGTCTCCTGCGAAATGCTGTCAATGAAAAATGCAGCGCATATATTTTTAGTAAAATGATTTCCCGTAAACGGCTTTAAATAAAAACTGACTAAATATTGATTGCCTTCTGTTAAAGGTTTACAGAGTTTCCCAATGGCAGTATTCAAAAAATACCTGCTGTTCAAGCGATGAATATCTTCAATATGCAGTATCTTAAAAACATTGCCTGAATGTGCCCTGCCTGCATCAGAATATAGCGCATTGCCTTCCATACGGTGATAACTGCTGTCTATATAATCCCAATCTTTGGCTATAACACGAGCCATATCTTTTTTGATAAAACCGTGGAATAAAAAAGTATCATTATGCTCAATTACCTGTGTGTTGCCGTTATCGTGAAAATATGATTTCCCCCTAAAATTTAGCTTTGTTTCAAGCCCACCATTCATAATCAAATTTTCCTGAGCAAACACAAAATTTGTGAGCAGACAAAAAAGGGAGATAATAATCTCCCAACCTATGGTATAATATTTAGAATGTTTACTCATGCTATGGGCAAGCATTAGAATTAATTTCCAGCAATTCCTCAACCCAACTATCTAAAATCTGTAAAGTTTCAGCTTTATCTAATGTTGCCGCGATTTCTTTCAGGTTATTTTTTTGGCTGAAAAAAGTATCGTGCAATTGCCCTAAACGCTGCGCTTCAGAATAACGGGTGTGCCCGAAAGTTACCAGCGAATACAAAGGGGTAAAATGCTGCGGATGCCTTTCGTGCATTACCTTTTCAATTTTTTTTCGGGTCAGAAAATTTTCATCGGCAACCAAATCGCGCATTTCAATAAAATTTCTCAACGCTAGGGCGGCAATGGCATCGCCATCGGGTTTTCTCAGCGTTTCAAATTGATGTAATATTTCAGTATGATTTTCTTTATACTGATTCATTAAATCGTCTAACACATCGCAATCTTCAAAGCCGCAGTTCATGCCCTGCCCGTAAAAAGGCACAATGGCATGAGCCGCATCGCCCAGCAAGCATATTTTATTATTAGCAGTCCACGGAAAGCAGCGCACCGTTACCAAAGACGAAGTAGGATTGCTGAAAAACTCTTCGATATAATTAGGCATCAACTCAATGGTGTCGGGAAAATATTCTTTAAAAAATGCCGTTACCTGCGCTTCGGTTTGCAGATTGGCAAAAGATATTTCGCCTTCGTGCGCCAAAAAAAGCGTGCAGGTGAAACTGCCGTCTAAATTGGGTAATGCGATTAGCATAAAACTTTTTCGGGGCCAGATATGGAGCGCATTTTTTTCCATTTTCCAATTGCCCGAGCTATCGGGCTGCATGTTTAATTCTTTGTAGCTATGCGGAAGATATTCCTGCGAATAGTTAAACCTTTCGGTTTTCATCATGGCGTTTCTTACGGCTGAAAAGGCTCCGTCCGTTCCGAATATCAAATCGCTTTCGGTTTTAAACTTTGTGTCGTGATGCGCTACCACCACTTCGTTTATTTTAAAATCTACATCTACCGATTTGTGTTCAAAGAAAAACTGAACGTTAGAAAATTTTTCAGCCTCGCTCATCAACAACTCATTCAGCCCGCCACGCGAAATGGAATTAATAAACTGCCCTTCTTTGCCGTAGGGCTGATAATTTAATGAGCCGTCCACACCATGTATCATGCGGCCGTGCATGGGAATTGCCATTTTCTTCACAACTTCCGTCAAGCCCAATTTATTCAGGGCTTTCAACCCTCTGTCGCTCAATGCTAAGTTGATAGAGCGGCCGCCATCTGTTTTTTGCCTGCGCATATCGGGGCGCCTTTCATATACTTTAACATTGTAGTTTTTTTTAGCAAGGTAAAGTGCCAGCATGGAGCCTACCAAACCCGAACCTATAACCGATACATTTTTCATGCGCTAAAAATACAAAAGTTGTTGAGCGGACAAAATGAGATTTGTCAATGATTCATTTATGATGTATGATTTCGGATTTATGATTTGTAAACACGTTTTTATTATAACCACATAGATACATAGATTTGATATAATGTACGATTTACTGCTATTGTAAATTTTGCTTGCAAAACTATGATTTCCTGATGCCTGTTTTTCAGCAAAACATAGTCCCGCCAAGCGGAATACAATAGCTGTCAGCCTTGATAAAAAAGACAAAACAGCTATGTATCTATGTGGTTAAATATTTGCAGCATACAACATTTGTGCCCATTAAAAGTAATTTTAAGGATAGTCATTCCAAGAACAACCTTTATTACATGCTGTTATTAAGTTTTTTCTGATTTTATAGCTGCAACATTTATATTTATGCTTCGTATAAATAGCTACCAAAATGGATTTAAACCTGATTTTTGACAATGGCATACTGGATATTCATATTCACGGAGAACTGGACGCAAACTCCTCGTTGCAACTTGATGAAGTCATCAAAGAAGCAGCAGTTGAGGGGAAAACAAAGATTATTGTCAACTGCAATAATCTGCGCTACATTTCTTCTGCCGGTTTGGGTGTTTTTATTTCACACCTGGACGATTTGACAAAAGTTGGAGGCAAGTTTGTTTTTTATGGCATGACTGAGGGTGTTTTTAACACCTTTAAGATATTGGGATTGGATACTATTATGGTGATTACTGATTCTGAGGCGAGGGCAAAAACTATGATGAATGAAGGCTAATTTAACCACCGTTTGCAAAGGTGAGGCACAGGAAGAAATACGCAATTTCCTGAACCGTTTTTTCAAATCTGTCGCTATAACAGATGCTGAAAAAAGCCAGGTGGTATTGGCAATAGATGAAGCCGTAGCAAACGCCATTATTCATGGCAACAACAATGATTCTTCCAAAAGGTTAGAGCTTGATTTAGATATTAATGAGAAAAGGATTTTCATTGAGCTGAATGATATTGGTGTTTTTGAAAAAGAGGTGCGCGAGCAAAAAGTACAAAAAGACTTAAAAGATATTATAAAAGACAAGCAGAAGGGCGGCCTTGGGCTGAAACTGATTTATACCATTATGGATATTGTGAACTTCTACTCTATGAATAACAAAAACTACCTGATGATGGTGAAGCTGATAGAAGGCGTAAAGGCTAAAGAGTCCGAAAGCGAATAGCCCTTATTGCTGCGCTTTATCTTTCTGAATATTAAATTGCAAATCATTTCCAATCCTATCAAACTGCTAATACCTATTTTTCGCAGCGGTGCTGAAGATTTATAAGGCTAAAAACCGTCCGCAATTCAATCCGCTAATTTTACATGTATCTTAGTGGCAAGTATAAGAACGACCCTGCAAACAAAAGACATATGAATATTTTACAAAAAGCAGCAAGACAAATAATTAAAGAAGTCGTTTAACTTTTCAGTTTGGACAATCGAACAATTTCACGACAAAAATTACTATGTTGACAAAGTAGAAAATTTAAGAAAACAATTGGAACATTAGGAAACGACATTGCTAAATATCTTGATGACAATAATCTTGGACTTGTTCTTAAATATGAAAGCCACGACCTAAAGCACGTTTTGCTTGACTTTAAAATGACATCTGTTGATGAAATTAGAATGCAAGCATTGCATAAAACAAAAAGCCCCGAAGCAATTCGGGGCTTTTTAATTGAAACATCTATTC
>CAYSGX010000092.1:0-9776 GCA_964430605.1 uncultured Chitinophagaceae bacterium | reverse complement strand
TTACAAAACAATTTCTTAGCGGACGCTATGTTTTTTATCTTGGGTGTGTAGCGGAAGCTACTACCAGTGGCTACATTGCCCAAAATATCTACATAATAAAGTGATTCCAAGTATAAGGCAAGCTATACCCGCAATAATGCCTCGGAAATTATTTGCTGCTCCTGTTTCTTTTTTTTGTGGAAACTTAAAAACTGAATAAAAAATTGCAAATGAAATAAATATTAGCAGCAATCCTATAAAAAAGTCATTCATTGTTTTTTTATTATTATTTTCCCCACTGGTAGTAGCATCCCCTACTACCTAAAACACCATGAAGTGTCCGCTCATATTTAGCCCATACAGCTAAATTAAAAACAATCTTCTTAGCAAACGTTATGTTTTATCTTGGGGGAAAAATACAGGGAAAATCAGCGCAATCTTCAAACTGTTTATTGCCCTTTTTTATTTTGAACTACTTGCAAAAACCAAGTAACCATCCTGCAAGAAAAAACAACCCTCCGATAGGTGTAATTGGTCCTAAAAATTTCCAGTGCTCAATATGTAATACTGTTTTTAATGAAAGCAAATACAACGAGCCGCTAAACAATACAATACCAATAGCAAAGCACCAGCCTATATACTTTGTGAAACTTCCCTCGGGCAAAAAAGCCACTGCTAAAAGAGCAAGGCTGTGATAAAAATGATAACGGGAAGCAGTCTCAAAAATACTGAGCTGATAAGCATCCATAAAAGGTTTTAATCCGTGAGCGCCAAAAGCGCCAATAGCCACAGCAAGAAAACCGAAAGTAAAAGCAAGTAGTAGTGTTGTCCTATTCTGCATACAAATAAATATTGTTTTCGTTAATATCAAAAAATCGTTAAGGCCTTTAATGGTAAGCTATTCAGCTACTTTTGCAAAGATACATGAAAGCAGCATGAAGAAAGGCCCGGTTTTAATTTCTTTACTGGTAATACTCATCATTATTGGCTTCGCGTATTTTCGTCTGGTACTTTCTACATCGGGCATAAAGCCGGTTTACGATGCTATACCGCAATCGGCAGCAATTATTTTTGAGTTTAAAAATTATAATCACACCAAATTAAAACTGGACTCGGCACTATATGCTAAAGACCTGCAACAGGCAGGTTTCATTAATATTATCACTTCACATTTGGCGCTCATCAATACTCATTTTTACATTAATGAATACAAGCCATTGCAAGGCAATAAAATTCTGGCTACGCTGCACTTAACAGAGTTGAAGGCTTATGAATATCTCTATATTATCGAAGCCAATAAGCTCGATAGAAATGAATTTAAAGCCATGATGCTGGCAGTAGATGAAAAGCTGAAACTGAAAAAAAGAACTTTTAAAGAAGAAGCTATTTATGATATTACAAGCAATAGCGATGAAGTATTTTTCTCTATCGCAAAAATCAATGGCTTGCTCATTATCAGCAAAAACGCTTCGCTGGTTGAAGAATCTTTAATTCAGATGAAAGAGAAGAAATCTATCTTAGAAAATGAAGATTTCAAAAAAGTAAAGGCGCTGGCAGGTGGCGACAGTGATGTGCTGATGTTTCTGAATTTTAAAAATTTAATTGCTTTAGAATCGTTGCTCACCGATGCGTCAAAAACCAATTTGATTAAAAACATTTCCATGTTTTCAGAATGGATGGAGAGCGATATAATGCTGGAGCAGAAAGCAATAATTATAAATGGCTACACTCTTTTCAGCGACCCGAAAAAATCGTGGATAGCACAGCTTGCCGGAAAGCCTGCCGAAAATTTAACCATGCAAAGCGCCATTCCTGATGAAACGGCTTTGTTTATGTTGGTTGCTAACAGCAATCCTGAAAAATATTTTGAAGATTTAAAAGATAATATTCAGCAGGCCGAGAAACTGAAATTTATCAACTACTTTAAAGACTGGACCAGCGATGAATGGGCTTTTGGATTAAACGAGCCTTTAGATAAAAACTGGCAGTCGCAGGTTTTCTTGATTGTGAAAAATAATGATACCTTATTGAGCGAAAATAAGCTTACCGCATTGCAAAAGTTGCTCGATGCCGATTCATCTCTCAACAGCTATAAAAAAGGCAGACTGAACTTTGGCGATGCGTTGAATGATATTTATGGGAAATATCTGTTGCCTATAGATAATCCTTATTACAACGTGGTGGGTGGTTATACTTTTTTCGCCAACGATTCTAACACTTTAAATGCTGTGATAGAAAATGTGCTGAATGAGCAAACGCTCTCTAAAAATATTGAGTATCTCAACTTTTCAAAAAACATAAGCGCCACATCCAATCTCTATTTTTATGTTAATAGCAATAAGTTGTCAGAATTATTTCAGGCTACCGTGAGCGATATTTTATTGCCTTCGCTTCAGCAGCATAAAACTTATCAGAAATTCAGCCCTGCATCGGTGCAGTTCAGCTTTGAAGAAAATCTGTTTTTCACTTCGGCCTATATCAATTACAAAACCGATGTTGAAGAAAAGTATAAGCAGTTATGGAAATTGCAACTGGATACTGTTGCGGCTACACAGGCTTATTTTGTTACCGACCACAATACCAATGAAAAAGACATAATTGTTCAGGATGAAAAGAATCAATTATACCTCATTAATAAAGCCGGTAAAATTATTTGGAAAATACAACTGAATGAAAAAATCATCAGCGATATTCAGCAGGTAGATTTTTACAACAATAAAAAATTGCAGTATGTATTTAATACCGCTGGCGCATTGCATGTTATTGACAGAGAAGGAAAATATTTATCTAATTTCCCGCTTCGCCTGCCCGATAAAGCCACTAATGGCATGTTGCTGGCACATTATAAAGACGTAAACCAGTATCGCGTATTTGTTGCCTGTGAGGATAGGATTTATGGTTATGAATTAAACGGAAGAGCGTTGAATGGCTGGAATCCGAAAAATAAAACAGGCACTATTACACATGCGATGCAACATTATCTTTTTGAAGGCAAAGATTATCTGATAGCACAAAACAATACCGGAAAAATATTTTTGTTTGACAGAAAAGGCGATAACAGAGTTGAACCTGTGCAGTTGAATGAAAACCCTGTTACTGCCATGCAGATAAAGCAAAACGATAATGGTGCGGAATTAATAGCTGCCGGAAAAACAGGTATCATTTATAAAGTAAATAACAAAGGCACGGTGAAAGAATTAAAGTTTGGCGATAACCCAAGCTACAGCAACTTTTTCTATACCGATATAAATGCCGATGCTGCTTCGGAATATATTTTTGTTGATGGTAATAAACTCACTGCCTATAACGACAGCTTCAATATTGTTTTAGAACTCAACCTGCCAATAGCGATAGATGCCGCTTCATTTGGCTTTAAGAACAAAGGCAAATATTTGTTGGGTATGAATGGAGTTGAAGCTAACCGTTCTTTAATACTTGAAGCCGATGGTTCGGTGTTTGACGATTTTATTATTTATGGCATCACACCATTTGAAATAGGCAGTTTCAATACTTCACAAAAGAATATCATTGTTACCTGCGATAAAGCAGGTAATCTTATTGCTTATAAGTTGCCCTAAGCTAAAGTGAAGTACCAGTATTCCAATCAATAATTTCCTGGCCCTTGTTTTCTAAAATCTGATTGGTTTTGGAAAAATGCTTGCAACCATAAAATCCATTATAAACCGAAAAAGGAGAGGGGTGTGCCGCTTTTAAAATATGATGTTTAAACGGGTCTATCAAGCTCTCTTTATTTTGCGCAAATCTGCCCCACAGCAGAAAAATCAATCCGTCTTTTTCATCAGATAACTTTTTGATAACCGCATTGGTGAAATGCTCCCAACCGATTTTACTGTGCGAGGCAGGTGTGTTGGCCCTCACCGTTAAAAAAGCATTCAGCAACAAAATACCCTGCTTAGCCCAATGCTCCAGATTACCATGATTGGGCGGTTGAATACCCAAATCATCTTTTATCTCATTAAAAATATTTACGAGCGATGGCGGTTGTGCTATACCTTCCGGCACCGAAAAGCATAAACCATGTGCCTGTCCGGGGCCATGATAAGGGTCTTGTCCCAGAATAACCACTTTTACTTTGCTGAAAGGGGTAAGATTAAAAGCGTTGAAAATTAATGATGCAGGTGGATAAATAGTTTTTCCCTGTTGGTTTTCCTGTAGTAAAAACTGTTTTATATCAGCAAAATAAGGTTTCTTAAACTCTTCATGCAACGCTTCAAGCCACGAAGGCTCTATTTTTGGGGCGATGGAAATAGACATAAATGTAAAATCAATTGTTTCGTTAAGCCAAGATACTTATTTTTGCAATCCCAAATACGGTTCGGTAGCTCAGCTGGATAGAGCAACTGCCTTCTAAGCAGTAGGTCATTGGTTCGAATCCAATCCGAATCACAAGCTGTGAAAGGCACAATAAAAACCCTTGCAAATGCAAGGGTTTTAGAGTTTTTATGGCAGCCACACAAGTGGCACATACATCCATTAACGGTCATTCTGCGACACAAAAAAGACACATGGCTAATCTCAATCAGCTTTTCCTTATCTAACTCCCGTAAACTTTCCTGTAGCTTTTCGCTGTGCAACCTAAAATATATTTGAACGCAGAACAAAAACGATACCCTTATTCCGACAAGACACGTTATTATTTGAAACTTTCGGCTGACTTTCTAATTCTGTCAGAAAGCTCGTATAAAGCTAATCGCAATGTTTCTTTTTCTTCATCGCTAAAGTCGGTTGGAAGTCCGTTGCCATCTATTCCTTTTAGTTTATTGTATATCCAAGATGAGGACTTCCCAAAGTATTCTTGCGCAATGTTGCGCCAAGAAACATCAACCAAAATTGGTTCAAGTTGCTTTTTTGCAATTTCAATTGTTTGTGCTTTCGTTCTCATGTTTTTGTTTTTTATGGTGATGAATAAAATCCCTGCCCGCTTTGGGCGGGGCTGTGTTTCAGTTTTCGCTTTCGTCTTCGTCAAGTAATGTCTCAAATAGTTCCCGAACGAAGAAATACAACTGTTTTGAGGGGTTGTGCTTAGCCTTTCTGAAAAGCCTGATTATTTCAATCAGTTCTTTTTCTTTTACTGTTAGTTCCATAACTGTGAGTTATCATTTGCAATTCAAATATAGTACGAATGTTCGCACTATGCAAGTTTTTCAGTAATTTTTGGTTTTGTTAAAACGATATAGCTTTTAGTATTCTCAAGAAAATATAATTATTGAGAATCGATAATTTAAAATTGGAAAAGCCGGAGAAATCTATACCTGATTAACAATGCCCTAAAGAATATGTAGAGTTCTTCAATGGCTCTGCTACCATGTTCGAGTAGTTGCGCACGTTTTATATCGAAACTCCATTTTGGCGCATGGTCTGCATCTTGTGTGCTGGTGGTACGTTCGCCTGCTTCAACTGGTTTGCGAATCAAAATATGCTGTTTATAAAAATGAGTACAATAAGTTGTGTGGCAAACGGTGGGCGTTTATCTTTGCGGGGCAATTAATAATTACTCTTTTTTCTGATTAAATGCAAACATCAAAATCATATCTAGCGGCATTTTCAGGTTTTGTTAAAGCAAAAACTTTCGATTACTATTTGCTGGTAAAGTTTCGTTTAACTTTTATTGTTGTTTTCTCTTCACTTATTACTTATGCCATTGCCGCAGGTTCAGGTTTCAGTTATGAAAACCTTACCATGTTGTTTTTAGGTGGGTTTTTGGTAACGAGTGCGGCAAATGCCTTAAATCAGGTTTTTGAAAAAGATGTAGACAGGTTAATGAACCGCACTGCCAATCGTCCTTTGGCACAAGACCGCATGACACCCACCGAAGCTATACTGGCAGCAGGTATTTTTGGTTTGTCGGGCGTTAGCTTGCTTTGGTATTGGTTCAATGATTTGGCGGCAATTATTGGCGCACTTTCTTTAATCACTTATTCATTCATATATACCCCGCTGAAAAGAATTTCATCGGTTGCTGTGTTTGTAGGCGCTATTCCGGGGGCATTGCCACCTATGATTGGTTGGGTAGCGGCAACGGGGCAAATTACTGTTGAGGCATATATTATTACCGCAATTCAGTTTTTGTGGCAGTTTCCGCATTTTTGGGCTATTGCCTGGGTAGCACATGAAGATTATACCCGCGCGGGGTTTAAATTAATGCCTTCTTCCGGTGGAAGAGACCGCTTTTCTGCAACGCAAATTGTGTTTTACACCATTGCGTTGATTCCGGTTTCAGTATTGTTGTATTTCAGAGGAAATATAACCCCTGCTGCTACCGTGGTAATTGCTGTTTCAGGCTTTATGTTTTTATATTACGGTATAAAACTTTGGCGAAGCTGTGATACCAACGATGCCAAAAAAGTAATGTTTGCCAGCTTTATTTATTTACCTGTGGTGCTGATAGCGTTGTTGTTGGGCGGAAAGTTTTAAATATGGAAGCCTCACCCCATTGAAGTATATAACAATACTCCAATCAATGCGCACCCCTCTCCCGCAGGAGAGGGGACGGGGGTGAGGCAGCAAAAACAAAGAATTAAGGAAATCAGGAAATATTTTCCTGAAACTTTTAGATTTTTACATAAAATGAAAGAATTAATTACTGAAACCGGTTTGCCCGATAATGTTCAGCCGCAAGGTGTGCACCCGCAACGTTTTGCTTTGTGGATTGGCATGGCATCGATGGTAATGTTGTTTGCGGCATTAACAAGCGCTTACATTGTGCGCCATGAGGCAGGCAACTGGACCGAGTTTAATATTCCTGCGCCATTTTTTATTAGTGCAGTTATTATTATTATCAGCAGCGGCACTATGCACTGGGCAGTGAGCGCTTACAAAAAAGCCGATATAAATAATTATCGCATAGCATTAAGTTTAACTACAACACTCGCTTTAGCTTTTTGTGTAGCGCAATATATTGGCTGGCAGGAATTGCAGAAAATAGGTATTTATTTAGAAGGAAACCCATCGGGTTCTTTTGTGTATGTAATTAGTTTTGTACACGTATTGCACGTTTTAATTGGCGTTTTGTTGCTGGCAGGCACCTTGGTGCGTGCGGTAACGATTTTTAAAAACCGTGCGAAATGGATAAAATGGCACTTAGATAAAAATAAAAGTATCCGCATAGAATTGTTGGCAAGCTATTGGCATTTTGTTGACATTTTGTGGTTATATTTGCTCGCATTTTTTTACTTCAACTAATAAAATTCAATAATTAATGGCAGCAACAGTTGTTTCAGCAGAAGAACAAAAAAAGGCTTGGGAAGGCGGTGCTTCCCCCTTTAAGGCCAGCTATGGCAAATTAATGATGTGGTTCTTCTTAGTTTCTGATGCTTTTACTTTTTCATGTTTACTGATTGCTTATGCGGCAATTCGTCTAAGCCACGAGTGGTGGCCTGACCCTGCGGGAGTATTCAGTTCATTTCCTTTTGTACACGATGTAAAAGTGCCTTTGGGTTTTGTAACGCTAATGACTTTCATTCTTATTTTAAGCTCGGTGTTTGTAGTATTGGCCGTAATTGAAGGGCACAGAATGAATAAAAAAGGGGTGTTGTTCTGGATGTTTTGGGGCATTATCGGTGGCTTTGCTTTCTTAGGCTGCCAGGCTTGGGAGTGGAATCACTTAATTCACCAGGGCATGACTTTATACTGGAATCCGTTTGATGCCAATGGTGTAATTGATGCAGCTTATGAAGGCACAAAATCGCCCGGCCCTGTGGCTTTCGGAAATTTGTTTTTCGTAATCACAGGCTTTCACGGCTTCCACGTATTTTCGGGGGTAATATTCAATATTATTATTTGGATACAAGCGGCAGGCGATGTTTATCAAAAACGCGGACATTATGAAATGGTTGAGAAAGTAGGCTTATACTGGCACTTTGTAGATTTAGTGTGGGTGTTTGTATTCTTAGCATTTTACTTACTATAACCTCGATACAAAACTTATAACTTTAAACATAAAACTTAAATTATGTCAACACATTCAGGAGAATATGCAGGCGAAGGGGAACATCACTTATTAGATGATGCTACTTATAAAAGCCAGGTGAGTGCGGTTTGGAAAGCCACTATTATTATGGCAGTAGTTACGGTAGTAGAAGTAGCAATGGCTATTACCTGGCCCGAAGGCTGGTCGAGAGGCGTGCTAAACTTACTTTTCATTTTAATGAGCGCCATGAAAGCCTTTTTTATTGTAGGTGAGTTTATGCACTTAAAATATGAAGTTCGCGCTATGGCTATGAGCATCTTAATGCCTTTATTGTTTTTAGTATGGGCCATTATCGCTTTCGGTATGGAAGGCGAGTCTTGGTTAAACCTTAGAACTGTTTGGGGTTTTTAAACAGAACCTTGTTGTTACAATATTGTTGAATAGCGCAGGGCACAAGTTCTGCGCTTTTTTTTTAAAAGTGATTTATAGTATGAAAAATTTTTCAAGAACAAAAATTCTGGCATTAACTATTGTTCTTGTAATACCTGTTGTTTTCTATGCCATTTTTGAATGGAGAAAACACCAAACCGGTTTCAGGCTGCATGAATTGCCTGTGATGAGCCTTACCTCAATGCCCGGTTTTTCTTTTCAAACACACAGTGGCGATACTTTACACAGAACCGAGCTAAGAGGTAAAATTGTTATAGCCGATTGCATATTTACCCGTTGCCCGGGTATATGCAAAGACCTTACCTCGCAAATGGCCCGGGTAGAAGATTATTTTATCTCGAACACCAATTTTAAATCAGATTTCAGGTTACTTTCTTTCACTGTTGACCCTGCAGTTGATACTGTTGAAACCCTTGCGGCCTACGCTAAAGAAAAAGGTGTGAAAACCGATAAATGGAAATTCCTGACAGGAGAAAAAGACAGCTTATACAACTTCATTGTGAACTTTTTAAAACTGCCTGCACTTGAAGTAGCAGCATCTTTGGAAGAACCTTTTGCGCACAGCGAAAGAATGGTGTTGATAGATAAAGAAGGTTTTAGAAGAGGCTATTATGATGGCACTGATACTACTACCGTAAATTTATTAATGCGCGATGCGGCATTGCTGGATGTGCATTATGTAATACAAGAGGGGAAAGAAAGAAAACAACAAAAACGCAAACAGCATGAGTGAGAAGTTAGTACGTAATATCATTATTATTATTTCTTTGGCAGTGCCTGCGTTGGTTACCGTTCTTTTCTTTGTGGCGCCACCGCAAATAGATTTAGGCATTGATTTGAAATTCTTCCCGCGATTTCATGCCATATTAAACTCGCTTACTACGGTTGCGCTTTTATTAGGGTTATTATTTATTCAGCAGAAAAATATAAAAGCGCACCGGGCGTCAATGATAAGCGCCTTTGGTTTGTCGAGTATATTTTTGGTATCGTATGTGTTTTATCACAGCATGTCAACACCTACCACTTTTGGTGGTGAAGGAATATTGAAAGTGATTTACTACATAATTCTTATTTCTCACATAATTTTAGCGGCAGCTATTTTGCCTTTTATCTTGTTTACTTTTTATCGTGCCTTGAATGATGAAATTGAGAAGCACAGAAAGATTGCAAAAATTACTTTTCCTATTTGGTTGTATGTGGCGGTTACGGGTGTTTTAGTTTACGTTTTAATTTCACCTTATTATGTTTAGAAGAGTTATCGGTTATCAGTTGTCAGTTATCAGTAACCGTCTATGGACTATCGACTATCGACTATGGGCTGCATTTCTTATCTTCTTTTTCTTCTTTATTGCCTCTGAACCCGCAATGGCACAATGCCCCATGTGCAAAGCTTCTGCCGAAGCATCTTTAAAAGGTG
>CAYSGX010000091.1:0-9787 GCA_964430605.1 uncultured Chitinophagaceae bacterium | reverse complement strand
CTCTAAATTCTCTTTTTTCAATTTCAAAAAGTATGGCCACATTATGACAAGCCTTCTGTACTATAGTTTCCAGGCTAATTTTCCCCTGATGATAAAATTCCAGCAAAGCCGTTAAAGAATGCTGCACCAATGGCCCGCCCGATGGCGCTTTAAAATAATTGTTTTGCTTTTCTTCAAAAGTATGAGGCGCATGGTCGGTAGCGATTACATCTATTCTGCCATCGAGCAATGCCTTCCAAACTCCTGCACGGTCATCGGCAATTTTCACGGCAGGGTTCCATTTAATTAACGTGCCTTTGGTTTTATAATCTTCATCGCTAAACCATAAATGATGCACACATGCTTCGGCAGTAATTCTTTTTTCTGAAAGCGGAACGGTGTTGTCGAACAAATGAGTTTCTCTCTCAGTAGAAATATGCAGAATATGCAAACGCGAATTAAACTTCTTTGCCAGCGAAATGGCATAAACGGAAGACTGATAACAAGCCTCGGCACTGCGAATTAACGGATGGTATTCAACAGGAATATCATCTCCAAACTGAGCACGATACTTTTCGGCATTCACTTTTATTATAGGGTCAACTTCACAGTGCGTAGCAATCAACGTGGGCGATTCCCTGAAAATGGCTTCTAAAGCCTGTTCATCATCTACCAGCATATCGCCCGTAGAAGAACCCATAAATATTTTTACGCCACAAACCGTTTTACGATTGGTCTTTTTTATTTCATCGATATTCCTGTTGGTAGTACCAATAAAAAAAGAATAATTGGCTAGTGAAACTTCAGCAGCACGGGCATATTTTTGCTCAAGCAATTCATGGGTAACCGCTCCGGGAACAGTATTGGGCATTTCCATAAAAGAAGTAACGCCACCCGCAACAGCGGCTTTGGCTTCGGTATAAATTTCGCCTTTGTGGGTTAAACCGGGTTCGCGAAAATGCACCTGGTCGTCAATCAACCCGGGAATTAAAATTTTTCCGGTGCAATCTATTTCAGTATAATTTTCATTGGCTGAAATACTACCGGCAATTTTTTCAATCAATCCGTTTTTCACTAATACATCGGCATAAAACTGTTTGCCTTCGTTGATGATGTGAGCGTTTTTTAAAAGGTAGATTTTCATAAACAGTAGCATAAAGATTCGATGGAAGCACTATAATTTGCGCTAAATTACATTTTTCTATTGGCGTAAACATTGCGGGAAAATACACATTTCAAAATAGCTTCCTGCGCTATTTATTATACTTTTGCTGTTGGCCAGCCGCATAACATGATACCAACCATTTTAGAATACGATATAGCATTATTTCATTTCATTAATACTGCATTAAGCAATCCTGTTTTCGATTTTTTATTACCTTTTTTCCGTAATAAGTATTTTTGGGCTCCATTATATGGTTTCATTGCAATATTCTTAGCAGTTAATTTTACTAAAAACTGGTGGAAAATTATTTTGTTTGCGCTTATTGCCATTGCTTTATCAGACCAAATAAGCAGTAGTTTTATAAAGCCGGTGGTGCATCGCTTGCGCCCTTGCAGAGACTTACTAAACACCGAATATGTAAGGCTTATAGTAAACTGCGGAAGCGGCTATAGCTTCCCTTCTTCACATGCCGCCAATCACTTTGCTTTTGCCATGTTTTTCTTTCGTTTATTTCCGAATAAATGGGTATTAACTGCGGGAATGCTTTGGGCTGCTGCAATATGCTTCGCGCAGGTTTATGTAGGGGTGCATTATCCTTTAGATGTTTTCGGAGGCATGTTGCTGGGCTTATTTATTGGAAGCATAGTGGCAGGCTGGTGCAAAATAATTTTAGGAAAACCATTATCAGCATAACATAAACATTATACAACTATTGTTGTTAATTCACTTTATATGAAACCCATCTATATTTTTGTTGCCCTCCTGTTTGTTGTATGCAACATCTATTCTCAGAATGCTATTATTAGAGGTAAGGTTTATAATGAAGTAAACAATGAACCCATTCCTTTTGCCAATGTTGTAATTCAGGGCACTACCACGGGCACTACCACCGATTTTGATGGTAAGTTTGAAATCAAAGACCTTACGCCCAATCTCTACAATATTATAGTGTCTTACATTGGCTTTGAAAATAAATTAATTGCTGAAGTGCAGGTGTCGAGTGCACGACCTGCATTTTTGAATATAGGTTTAACCGAAACTTCAAAACAATTAGATGTAGTAGAAATTAAAGCCAATCCTTTTCAGCGTTCTGAAGAAAGTCCGCTATCTACCAAAGCCATTGGCACCAATGAAATTCAGCGCTATCCCGGTGGCAACCGCGATATTTCAAAAGTAATTCAATCGTTGCCGGGCGTGGCCTCTACGGTGGCTTTCAGAAACGATATTATTATTAGGGGTGGCGCACCCAACGAAAATCGTTTTTATGTAGACGATATAGAAGTACCGGTAATCAATCACTTTTCTACCCAAGGTTCATCGGGCGGTCCGGTGGGTATTTTTAATGTCGATTTAATTAAAGGAGTAGATTTTTATTCGGGTGCTTTTCCGGCTAACAGAGGTAACACATTGAGTTCTATTTTATCGTTCAATTTTATTGAAGGGCGTACCGACCGCTGGGCAGGCAGATTTACTTTAGGAGCCAGCGAAGTAGCCCTTTCGGGCGAAGGGCCAACCTCAAAACGTTCTTCAATGGTAGTATCAGTAAGGCGTTCTTATTTACAATTACTATTTAAGGCATTAGGCTTGCCATTTTTGCCCACCTACAACGATTTCACTTTAAAGCATACTATTAAATTTAAAAACAACAGCGACCTAACCATTATTGGCATTGGCGCTTATGACCAGTTTAACCTCAATTTAGAAAGAAACGAAACTGAAGGCCAACGGTATCTTTTAGAAGTATTGCCTATAAATACACAATGGAATTACACTGCCGGAGCACGTTACCGCTACTTTACAAAAAGCGGCACCATACTTTTAGTGGGCAGCAGAAACCATTTAAACAACCGAGCTTTTAAATATCGCAATAACGATGAAAGCGACCCCAATAATAAACTGCTCGATTATGTTTCTGAAGAAATAGAAAACAAATTGAGATTTGAGCATACTTGACGTAAAGCAGGTTTTAAAATTAATTATGGTGCATTGCATGAATATGCCACTTACAGCAACGAAACGTTTACCAAAATCTCAACCCCTGCCGGCATTCAAACTATTGATTACCATTCTGAAATTAATTTCAACAAATATGGTTTCTTTGGGCAGGTAAGCAAGGCATTGTTTAGCGAGCGTTGGACACTTTCGGCAGGTGTGCGTGCCGATGGTATTGATTATTCTACTGCTACTTCCAATCCATTTAAACAACTTTCGCCACGCATTTCGTCTTCATTAAGTATTACCGATTTTTTAACGTGGAATGCCAATGCAGGCTTATATTATCAGCTTCCGCCCTACACTACTTTGGGCTACAGAAACAACACAGGCACCTTGGTTAATAAAGACAATGGCATTACTTACATCTCTTGCGCACATTACGTTACAGGCTTTCAGTTTAATACCAAAAAGAATTCGCAGTTTTCGGTAGAGGGTTTTTATAAAGATTATGGCAACTATCCTTTCTTACTTCGCGATAGCGTTTCGCTGGCAAATCTCGGTGGCGATTTTGGCGTTATTGGCGATGAGCCTGCCGTGCCTTTATCTGATGGACGTGCTTATGGTGTAGAATTATTTTTTCAGCAAAAATTGTTTAAAGGTTTCTTCGGAATTGTATCATTTACTTATGTTCGCAGCGAGTTTACCGATAAAAACAACAACTATATTCCTTCTTCATGGGATAATCAATATTTGGTGAGCTTAACCTTCGGAAAGAAATTCAATCGCAACTGGGAAGTAGGCTGGCGTTGGAGATTGTTAGGTGGAACACCTTTAACACCTTATGATATACCGAACTCTTCGTTGGTTAATAACTGGACTATCAATCAATCGGGCTTATTTAATTTTAATCAACTGAATACATTAAGAGGCGATGTGGCACATCAACTCGATATTAGAATTGATAAAAAATGGTTTTTCAAAAAATGGAACTTGAATTTATATTTCGATATTCAGAATGCCTATAATTTTCAGTTAAATGGACAACCTACTTTGGTGCTATATAGAGATGCAAATGGCAACCCGCAAATTGAAAACCCAACCGAACCACTTGAATTACAACGCTATAAAACTAAGTTTATCGAAAATAAAATTGGCACATTAATACCTTCTTTGGGTGTGGTGGTTGAGTTTTAAAAAACTATTTCACAAGCAAATGAGCAATCTATCTATTTACACAATATTTTTTCAGCCTGAATGAAATGAACACAGCCGCTAAACCTGATGAAAAATAAACAAGTAAGTCGGTAACAGTAAACCACAATGGGTGCTTTACCATAGCAATGGGTACTATTGTGGTTATAATAAAAATGTGTCCACACAATAGGATAGCTATCGGGACGGGATAAGTTATCGAAGGGTATTATGCAAGCTGCCCAAAATGGGTCGAAAAGAAAGACTATTCATGTCGGTTTCAAGATTTTTCCGACAGCTATAAACTATTTATGAAAGAGGTCTTAGATTATTTTATTGTACGCTCACTACTCTTACTCTGTGTTAAAATAAGTCTTAGCGAAGTGTCTTTTGTTAAATAGGCCCATGCCCAGTTGATAAAAATTATCAGCTTGTTTCTAACACTTAATATCAGCATCAGATGTAAAAACATCCACATCAGCCACGCAAAATACCCTTTAAATTTAAAGTGTGGCAGATCTACTACGGCTTTATTTCTGCCTATTGTAGCCATTGAACCAAGGTCTTTATATTCAAACTCGTTTGCCTTAATTCCTTTTAAACTTTTCTTAAAATTATCAGCCAGATTTTTTGCCTGATTAATAGCGACATTGGCCAACTGTGGATGCCCTTTAGAATATTTGGGTGTTTCCATCAGGGCAATATCACCTACAGCATAAATGTTTTGTGTTCCTCCAACTAAATTAAACCGGTTCACTTTTATCCTGTTGCCCACCGTGATACTGTTCTCCGGAAGCCCTTTAATTGTATTGCCTGTTACACCTGCCGCCCAGATAACGGTCTTTGACTTTATAATGTTTCCATTATTCAGCTCAAGTGTAACTCCGTCATAACGCTTTACATAAGTTTCGGTAATAATAGTTACTCCCATCTCACTCAAATAGTTTCTCGAAGCATTTTTCGCTAACACGCTCATATTGTTGAGGGTATTCTTGCTGCCTTCAACAAGCAGAATATTAAATCTTGAAAAATCAATTCCGGGATAATCTTTTGGCAGAATATTGTTTTTAATTTCGGCAAACGCGCCTGCAAGCTCAACACCTGTAGGCCCGGCTCCTACAATAACAAGATTCAGAAGACCTTCTTTTTCATTGTCTTTGGCAGATATTATGTTTTCAAATGTTTGTAAAATGTGATTGCGGATATTAATGGCTTCATAAGTGGTTTTCAGCGTTAAGGCATTTTTGCTTATTTCATCATTACCAAAGAAATTTGTTTTACAACCAATCGCAACAACAAGAAAATCGTAATCAAAAAAGCCAATGGTGGTTTCTACCCTGTTATTCTCCGAATCAACAGCGATTACTTCAGCCAGGCGGATTTGAATATTTTTCTTGTGTTTAAAAATATTTCTTAGTGGAAATGAGATGCTGGCAGGCTCCAGTTGAGAAGTAGCAACCTGGTAAAATAATGGTTGAAATTGATGATGATTGATTTTGTCTATTAATAAAATGTCAAAAAGATTTTCATCAATATTTTTCACAAACTGAATGCCTGCAAAACCACCGCCAATAACAATTATTTTCTTTTTCATCATTATCATTCAAATATACCCACACTAAATGATATGGTGTTTTATCTGTTGGCATTTGTTAAATAATACTTTCTGCCAAAGCGAGAATACTAACCGCCAATGAGAGAACACTACTTGCCAACGGCAGCTTTCTTTCCGCCAAAGGGAGTTTTCTAAGCGCGGATGCAAGAATACTGTCTGCCAACGGAAAAAGTCTAAACGTCAATGCGAAAAGCCTTTTAGCCGATGTGAGTTTTCTAAAAGCCAAAGGGAGTTTTCATGTCGCCATTGAAAGCTCCCTTTTTAACCTTGTGAAAATACTATACCTCATCTCTACAGAACTTCCTGAAAATAAAAAGCCTCCCGGTTTTCGGGAGGCCTTTTTAATTCTAAAACATGCTCCGGAAAATTATTCAGTCTTCATTAATCTAAATGAAACTGATTTATCTTCTTTAACCAATTGCAAGTAGTAAACACCACCGGCAAGTTGCGCATCAGGATTTAAGGTAAGTACATTCTCACCTTTAACTACCTGCAAGGTTTCATTTACAATTTGCTTACCTAATACATCAAATAATCTCACATCAACATCATTAGCATCTTTAGATACAAAGCTGATATTGATTTGATTCATAAACGGATTAGGATATACTGAAGCAGATTCTAACGCTTTTACCAACTCTTCTACGCTTGAACAGGTTTGCACTGAAACCGATACGATAGCGCTGTTGGTACATGAATTGGCATCGGTATAAGTGTAAGTAAGAATATAAGAGCCTTCACCCACAACAGCAGGATCAAATTCGTTATTGCTTATTCCCGTACCGCTAAGTGTTCCGAATGGTGGCGATGTAGTTACGGCTACCGCATCATCGGTGCTACATAACACCGCATCAGCTACTGAAATAGTAACTACAGGTAATGCGGTTACATACACAGTAATTTCATCGGTATCGGTACAACCGTTAGCATCAGTAACGGTAAGGCTATATGAATTAGTAGCAGCAGTAGGTGTTATAGTTAAGTTAGAAGTAGTAACACCATTGCTCCACTCATAACTCACTCCGCCACCACCAAATATGGTAATGGTTCCGCCTTCACACACCCCTAAATCTGAACCTGCATCGGCTATTGGCCCGGCAACCGGGGCAACCGTTACACTTTCTGTATCAGTACAGCCATTTTGCGCGGTAACAGTTACAGAATAAACCGTTGCTAATTGCGGAGTAACAGTTATGTCAGCAGTAACCGCACCTGTATTCCATTCATAATCTACACCACCACCGGCAGTTAAGGTTGTACCTGTGGTAGAACATGGTGCTAAATCACCGGTAATTGATGCTACAGGGTTAGTATTCACAACAACCGTAACTTCATCGGTTGCTGAACAACCATTAGCGTCAGTAACAGTTAAACTGTAATCTGTATTAACAGCAGGCGCGACACTAATAGCTGTTGTTGTTTCGCCATTATTCCACTCGTAATCTCCCGCGCCACTACCAAAAAGGTTAGTTGTTTCGCCTTCACAAATAGTTAAATCACCGGTAATATTTACCACAGGATTTGCATTAAATACTACTACAGCGCTGGCTGTTGCAGTACAGTTATTAGTATTAGTAACCGTTACGCTATAGGTATCGCTAAGCGCAGGAGTAATTTCCTGGGTTGTTTCACCATTAGGCGACCATTCATAAGTACTACCCGCATTTCCCGCATCTAATGTTACAAGTGTGCCCTCACATTCTTCAGCATCTTGTAAGCTAACAACAGGAAGCGCGTTTACAGTAACCGTTGCTTCACTAACAGTGCTACAAGCAAACTGATTGGTAATAGTTACTGAATAGGTATCGGCAGTTGTAACATCAATAGTTTGTGTAGTTTCTCCGGTGCTCCATACGAAATCATCACCTGCATTGCCTGCATCTAAGGTTAATACATCACCATCGCAAATTGCAGCATCAACTAAATTATCTGCAGGGTTTGGATTCACAATAACTTCGCTGCTTGCAGTACCTGTACAACCTGCTGCGGTAACAGTTACGCTATAAACATCAGAGGCAGATGCAACAATTGTTTGAGTAGTTGCTCCGCTGCTCCATTCATAATCGGCACCGGGGTTACTCGCGTCTAACACTACCGTATTGCCATCGCAAAATTCATAATCGGCTAATACAACTGTCAATGAAGTGCCCGGTGTAACTGTGGCGGTATCAGTAGCAGTACAACCATTTCCGTCTGTTACTGTTACATAATAATCACCATCGGCATTTACAGTAATTGTTTGTGTGGTTTCTGAAGTACTCCACTCATAAGTAACAACACTTGGCGAAGTAGCGGTTAAATCAACGGTAGCGCCTACACATAATTCAAGGTCGGTTGCAACCACAGTTGGCACTTCAAAAACTGTAACGCTGAATGGCCCGGTTTGACATAAAGGATTAGCGCTATTTCTGACATAAACTTCATAAACTCCGGCAGTTAAACCTGTTTCGGTGCTATTCGCTCCCCAAGTGGTTCCGCCATCGTAAGAATATTCCAAATCACCAACATCATTGCCTGTAAAGTTGGCATTATCAATTGCATCGGCAGTTACAGAAATACTTCCGCCTAATGCACCGGCACATTCGGTGCTGAATGTAACATTAGAAGGAATATCAAATACTTTAACTGCTGTAACTGTAGCAGAAGAACAACCGTTAATATCAGTAACTGTTACAGTATAATCGCTTTCGCCAATTGGCGCGTCAGAAATTACCACATTGGCTACTGAATTACTTTGTCCCGAATAAGTAACAGGGCTAATAACACCGGGTCCACTTACAGACTGAGTGTATTCTCCGGGTAAAGTAACGCTTAATGACCAATTCACAAGAGTACCGGAAATTAAAGCCTCATCATCAAATACCCGTAATGTCCAATTGCCGTTAATCGGACAACCATCCAAGGCAGTAGCAGGTAAATTATAGTTTCCGCCATTTACATCTCCCGATAAATCAGGAGCGCCTGTTAACGTGCCTTCCGGAGCATAAGTGCCTGTGAAAGGAGCAGTGCCTGAAGTAACAGGGTTTGCCGCATCTGTAGCAAGTACTGTATTCACATAATTATCACCATCTGCTCCATTATCGGTAGTTAATACTAATGTGCCGCAATCGTTAGGCCCCACTAAAAACACATCAATATCTTCTATCCAAATATGATTAATATTCAAATTAACAGAAACAACTGAATTGGCATCGATATTACCTAAACCACTTAATGTAACTGGCGAACTTACACCAACCTCGCTGCCATCAGGAATTGGGAAAGAGGTGTTGTTATTGCCATTATATACTCTTGTCGCAGTGCCACCGCTCGCTAATGTGTTAAGCGATACGTCAGCGCCTTCACATGCAGGAGAACTGTTAGTAACAACAACAGTTGGCGCATCGGTAATAGTAATATTTAACGGGCTTGTTCCGCAAGAAATATTTGCACTGTTTCTTAAAACAACCTGATAAGCGCCAATGGCTAAATTGCTTTCGGTGTTATTGGTACTCCATGTATTTCCGTTATCGAAAGAATATTCTACTTCACCAACATCACCACCTGTAAAATTGCCATTATCTAAAGTAGCTGTAACTGTAATTTCACCATCATTGCCACTTGAACAATTTTGAACAACATTAGTAACTACAGGTTTAGCAAATACTTTTACGGTAGTAACATCATCATTAGTACAACCCTTACCATCGGTTACCGTTACTGAAAACTGATTTTCACCAACCGGAACATTACTGTAAGAAACTGTCGCTTCTGAATTTAAGGCACCTCCAAGGGTAGTATTGCCTGCTTGTCCCACACCTGCAAAAGAATGCTCGTAAGTAGAAGGGTTAGTAATTTGTAAACTCCAATTCTGAATAGCGCCTACATCACCCGGTCCAGCATCAACAACTATTAAAAACCAC
>CAYSGX010000090.1:6202-9859 GCA_964430605.1 uncultured Chitinophagaceae bacterium | reverse complement strand
AAGTTTAGTGCTAAAACTCCCCGCCATCGCAAACCCCCGAACCGTTAGTTTCAACCCCTAATTCGCATTAATACTCAAACGTACCAAATTCACTTTCAATAGTAAGTTTTTTGGTGTCGTTGCTTTGTACTTTTCCAATAATACCGGCATCGATTTCAAATTGCGCGGCAATATCTATCAGTTTGGGCGCTAATGCGGCAGGTACATACATCTCTAAGCGATGCCCCATGTTAAACACTTCATACATTTCTTTCCAGCCTGTTTTTGATTCTTTGCTTATGAGTTGAAAAATTTCGGGCACAGGCAATAAGTTATTCTTAATAATATGCAGGTTGTCTATGTAATGCAATACTTTGGTTTGCGCGCCACCCGTGCAATGTATAATGCCGTGAAGTTCTGCTTTGTGCCGGGCAAAAATTTCTTTTACCAAAGGCAAATAGGTGCGGGTAGGAGAGAGGAGCAATTGCCCCACATTTAATTCATGGTTTTCTGAATTGTCAGTAATTTTTTTACTGCCGCTGTAAGCATATTGCGAAGGGGTGTTGGGGTCTAATGCTTCAGGATATTTTCGTGCGATGTATTTGTGCAGCACATCGTGCCTTGCAGAAGTGAGTCCATTACTGCCAATGCCGCTATTGTATTGGGTTTCGTAAGTAGCCTTTCCGTAAGAAGCAAATGCTACAATTACATCACCTGCTTGTATTTTTTCGTTGGTAATAATTTCGCTTCTCAGTGGGCGGCAAGCCATAGTGCCGTCAACGGTAATGGTGCGCACCAGGTCGCCAAGGTCGGCAGTTTCACCTCCAAGAAAATTAATGTTTACTCCGAAAGCAGCCATCGTTTCTATGAATTCCTGCGAGCCTTCAATAACCGATTGTATTACCTCGCCCGGAATTAAATGTTTGTTTCGGTTTATGATTGAAGAATAAATAAAACCATCGGTAACGCCCACCGCCAAAAGATCATCGGTATTCATTACTAACGCGTCTTGCGCAATGCCTTTCCATACACTCAGGTCTTCGGTTTCTTTCCAGTATAAATAAGCTAAAAGCGATTTAGTGCCCGAGCCGTCAGAATGTATAATGTTGCAATAATTATCGTCATTATTCAAATAATCGGGATATACTTTGCAGAATGCTTTAGGAAACAGGCCTTTGTATAAATTTTGGGTGGCTTTGTGTACATCTTCTTTTTGAGCAGAAACTCCGCGGGAAAGGTATTTTTTATTCATGCGTGCAAAGATAATGCTTGTAACTATTTGTTTTTTTATTCTATTGTTGAATTGTTACCAAAACTACACTCTGTTCTGTTTCCATTTAGAAACAGGCTTTGAGCTGCCGTTTTCAGCAGTGTTATTTTTTTGATTGTTGCCGAAAAGCTGAGTGGCTATATACGCGGCAATTTTGGCTTCTTCTTCATTATCGCTTTGCAAATATTCAGGTTTGAAGTATTTACCAATAAAGCCTGTGTCTATATTCCCCGCAATAAATTCAGGATGCCGCATTACCCATTTGCCAAAACTCAAAGTAGTTTTAATGCCTTTAATTTTATAATCGTCAATAGCTCTAATCATTTTTTGCGCAGCTTCTTCGCGGGTAGCGGCATGAACAATTAATTTGGCAATCATCGAATCGTAAAACACAGGCACAGGCATGCCTTCTTCAAAACCATCATCTACCCTAACTCCCGGGCCTAACGGTGGCTGATACACATTTAAAGTGCCCGTGTCGGGTAAGAAATTATTCAACGGGTCTTCGGCACAAATTCTTAACTCAATGGCATGGCCATTAATTTTTAAATCTTCCTGAGTAAAAGAAAGTTTTTCGCCACGGGCTACATTAATTTGCTCTTTTACCAAATCAATGCCTGTTATTAATTCTGAAACAGGATGCTCTACTTGCAAACGTGTATTCATTTCTAAGAAATAGAAATTCAGATTTTCATCTAACAGGAATTCTACTGTGCCTGCACCACTGTATTTTGCCGCTTTAGCTACTTTCACCGCGGCCTCGCCCATTTTTTTTCTCACCGTATCAGTAAGCACTGCCGAAGGCGCTTCTTCTACCAGCTTCTGATGCCTTCTTTGAATAGAACATTCGCGCTCAAATAAATAAACGCAGTTTCCATAATTGTCGGCAAGCACTTGTATTTCAATATGCCTTGGTGCAGCGATGTATTTTTCAATAAACACCGAGCCATCGCCAAAGGCGGCTAACGCCTCGCTCGATGCACGTTCCATTTGCGATTCGAAATCTTCAGCTTTTTCTACCACACGCATACCTTTACCGCCACCACCGGCAGCAGCTTTTAACAGAATGGGGAAGCCAATTCCGATAGCAATATTTTTTGCCGCCTGAACATCGGCAATGGCTTCGGCTGTGCCCGGCACTAATGGTATATTGAAATCTTTCACGGCTTCTTTGGCAGTAATTTTATTGCCCATTACTTCAATAGAAAATGGTGAAGGGCCAATAAACGTAATGCCCGCATCGGTTACTTTTTTTGCGAAATCTTGATTTTCAGAAAGGAAACCATAACCCGGATGAATGCCGTCAACGCCTAACTTCAAGGCCTCTTCAATAATTTTATCGCCCAATAAATAAGATTGACCGGAAGGCGGTGGCCCTAATAAAACAGCTTCATTGGAAAAGCGTACATGTGGCGATTTCCTGTCGGCTTCAGAATAAACAGCAACTGTTTTAATACCCATTTCTTTGGCAGTGCGCATTACTCTTAAAGCAATTTCCCCTCTATTGGCAACTAATATTTTTTTCATTGTGTAAACCTTTAGTTTTTAGCGGTTAACGTTCCGCGCATTGGCGGCATACGAAGACGAAATGTTCAACTTACCGAAAACCCCGCCATTTTGCCAATGCGATGTTGTACGATGCGCTGTTGGTTTATCGTTTGTTATTTCAGTTTTTTGATTGCGTTGTTTTCAAGTAAAGATTTCATTTGGGTTATGGCAACTTTGTTAAGCTGTATAAGCCTTTCGTTTTGTGGAAGTCCTTGTCCGATAAGTAAAGCATTGATACTTTCCATATTACTCAAAACGACTAATTGCTCTAAAGCCGCATAATCTCTGATGTTTCTTTTTTTGTCTTGGTTGTTGTCCCTCCATTCTTTTGCTGTAATTCCGAAAAGCGCAACATTGAGTAAGTCTGCTTCGTTTGCATAAACAAAACTCGCTTGTTGTTTGGTAATCTCTTTCGGTATCAGATTTGCTTTGATTGCGTCTGTATGAATATGATAATTTACTTTGGCTAAAGTTCGTTGTAAATTCCATTCTAATTGTAATCTGTCGTTTTCCTCGTTTTTTAAGCGTTGAAATTCCTTGATGAGATAGAGTTTAAAACTTGCAGAAATCCAAGAGGCAAATTCAAAAGCAATATCTCTGTGAGCAAAGGTACCACCTCCGTACCTACCTGCCTTTGAAGTAATTCCGATGGCGTTTGTTTTGGTAATCCATTGTTTAGACGATAAAACATAACCATTGCTTCCAGCTTCACTTTTAATGTTACGGAATTCAGTAACATTAAAATCAGGATTGTGGATTTGCTCCCACAATCCCATAAATTCAACGGTATATCTCGTACTTAACCAATGCGAAATAACCAATCCCGTGGCTTCTTCATTCTTATGTTTAGCAATATCGGT
>CAYSGX010000090.1:0-6192 GCA_964430605.1 uncultured Chitinophagaceae bacterium | reverse complement strand
GGTAAGAGAGATATAGTCATCTTCTTGTTGGGAAATGATTATAATCTCCCTGCCTTCTACTTGTATTTTCTTGCTTTTTGCCATATCTCATATATGTATTTATGAGCGACAAATTTACAAAAAAAGAGTTCCAAGAGTTTTAAAAACTTTTATGCTTTTATTTATTTTTTTGTTTATTTCCTTTATCACGATTTGTATGCTTGTCCTCTGTTGGCAACTAATATTTTTTTCATTTTACAATTTAACTTGATAATTGAAACCACATAGATACATAGAAACTATATAGTCTTCAAAATTAGTGCGTTCGTGATTTACTCTTTAGTGCTTTCTATAATTCCGTTTACGGAATTGCTATGTTTTACTAGGCTGCAAATATTATTAGTTAGCATAGTTTTGCAAGCAAAAGAAGCATTAGTGCCAAGTTAATAATATTACCATCTGCCCTATGTATCTATGTGGTTTTAGTTTTTTATGATTATAAGTTAACCAGATAGCAATATATAATTCACATTATCTTATAACATAGAACTTAATACTTACCACTATTTATTCTTAAACTCCGGCCTTCTTTTTTCTACAAAAGCATTCATGCCTTCTTTTTGATCTTCGGAAGCGAACAGCATGTAGAAGTTTTTACGCTCGTTAATTAAGCCTTCATCTAAGCTGCTGTTAAAGGCATTTAATACCGATTCTTTTGCCAGCCTCACCGCCAATGGCGATTGCAAGGCAATTTCTTTGGCAAACTTAATTGCTTCCGTTAAGTATATTTCTTCGGGCACAATGCGGTTAATTAAGCCTGCCTGTAATGCTTCTTCTGCTGAAATAAATTTTCCGGTCAGCACCATTTCCATGGCTAAGGCTTTGCCTACGGCACGGGTTAGACGTTGTGTGCCGCCTGCACCGGGCATCACCCCAATTTTTATTTCAGGTTGCCCGAATTTTGTTGTCTCGGAAGCAATAATCATATCGCAAGTCATTGCCAATTCGCAACCGCCACCCAAGGCAAAACCCGATACTGCGGCAATAACAGGTTTCTTGGTTTTTTTAATTTGATCCCAGGTAGAAAACTGGTCAATCTTCAACATGTCTATTGCCGTTCTGCCTGCCATTTCTTTAATATCGGCACCGGCCGCGAAAGCCCTTTGGTTTCCGGTAAGAATAATTACACGCACTTCATCATCTTCATCTAAAGCCTTTAATGCATCTCTCAATTCCTGCATCAGTTTTAAATTCAGCGCATTTAATTCTTTGGGGCGGTTCAGGCGAATTAAGGCAATGTGTTTTGCTACTTGCGGTTCCACTAAAATATTTTCAAAAGACATACTATTGATTTTTTGTTGTTGCAATGATACTAACAACCACAATGCTTTCCAAGAATAATAATGTGGGTTATTACGATTCAGATAAATTCAAATTACGGTTGAAACTGTCTTCTAAAGAAATAAACGTTTCAGTTCTTTCAATGCCATTGATGTTTTGAATTTTATCAGACAATACTTCTTTCAGGTGCGCGGTATCCCGGCAAATAATTTTGGCAAACATGCTGTAGTTGCCCGTAGTGTAGTTGCACGATACCACTTCGGGAATTTTCTGCAAGGCCTTTACTACCTGATTATACAATGAGCTTTTTTGCAGGTAAATGCCCAGAAACGCGGTGATGTCATAGCCCAGCGCTACCGGGTTTACTACCAGTTCGGCACCTTTTATAATACCCATTTCCTGCATTTTTCTCATTCTTACGTGTACGGTTCCACTCGAAACAAATAGTTTTTTGGCTATTTCGGTGTAAGGCATCATGGCATCTTGCATCAAAAGCGAAATAATCTGCTTATCGACATTATCAATTTGGAAATTTTCCGGTTGTTTTGAACTCATATTTTATCATTTTATTAACAAAACAAAGATAAAATATAAATTCTGTAATTATTCAGCTTTATTAATAAATTATTTGCAAAAAATGTATCCTATTTTTACCTTTGACGTATCAATAGTAATCATACTGTTGGGTGATGAAACAGGCAGACATGCCCTCCGGTCTCGAGGGTGAGGGAGCTTGGGACAAAGCTTGCAGGTAAAAATGCGGTCTAACCACCTCATGAAGGTTCGAACCCTTCCCCAACAGCTACTAAAAAGTTGGTTGATTGTGAAGAAAGCCCCGAAATCGTTCGCGATTAGGGGTTTTCGGATTTTTAAGGGGTGTGTTCTGAATATTCTAAGAAAACATCTGAGATTTCTAAGGAAATCTGCGGATGTCCTAATAACATTGGTGAAGTTTCTAAGGAAAAATCATCGCCCCCGCTTTAATATCATCTACTACCGATGGGTCTAATAAGGTAGAAGTATCGCCCAAGTTGGAAGTATCACCTTCGGCAATTTTTCTCAATATTCTGCGCATAATTTTTCCCGAACGGGTCTTGGGCAAGCCTGTTACAAACTGAATTTTATCGGGTTTGGCAATAGCGCCAATGGTTTTCGAAACCAATTCGTTAATCTCTTTCCTAAGTAAGCCGGGTTCTTTGGTTACATGACGATGCAACTGCACATAAGCATATACCGCAAAGCCTTTAATGGCATGAGGGTAACCTACCACTGCTGTCTCACACACTTCATCATGCTCATCAATGGCATTTTCGATTTCGGCAGTGCCTAGGTTATGCCCTGAAACAATAATGATGTCATCCACTCTTCCGGTAATTCTGTAATAGCTATCGGCATCTCTGCGGCAGCCATCGCCTGTAAAATATTTGTTTTCAAAAGTAGAAAAATAGGTTTGCCTGAAACGCTCATGGTCTCCCCAAATACTACGCGCCATTGATGGCCATGGGAACTTGATGCACAACCTGCCTTCGCCCACCGTACCGGTAATTTCCTTTCCGCTCTCATCTAACAAACAAGGCTGAATACCGGGCAGCGGCAAGGTGGCATAGCTTGGTTTGGTTTCGGTAATGCCTGCCAATGGCGAAATCATAATGCCGCCCGTTTCGGTTTGCCACCAGGTATCAACAACGGGGCATTGCTTTTTGCCAACATGCTCGTGATACCATTCCCATGCTTCTACATTTATGGGCTCGCCCACTGTGCCTAATACTTTCAACGAGCTTAAATTTCTTTTGTAAACAGGCTCGGTTCCAAACGATTCGAGCGAGCGAATAGCCGTAGGGGCCGTGTAAAATATATTTACCTGATGTTTATCTACCACATCCCAAAATCTGCCCGCATCGGGATAAGTGGGAATACCTTCAAACATCAATGTGGTAGCGCCCGCCAGCAACGGCCCATACACAATATATGAATGCCCCGTAACCCAGCCGACATCGGCAGTGCACCAGTAAACATCGCCATCGTTATACTGAAATACATTGCGGAAAGAATATTCGGTATAAACCATATAGCCTCCACACGTGTGCATAATACCTTTTGGATTTCCGGTAGAGCCCGAGGTGTATAAAATGAATAAAGGGTCTTCGGCATCTGTTTCAATTGCAATATTTTCTTTAGGGGCATTTTGCATCAGCTCATGCCAGCATAAAGCTCTTTCAGCATTCCATTGAATATTTTGCGAAGTGCGTTCATATACAATTACGTTTTGCACCCCACCACATTCCTTTAATGCTTCATCGGCAATATCTTTTAACGCCACATTTTTTTCTCCCCGGAAAAAGCCATCGGCAGTAATCACAATTTTAGCATCGGCATCTGAAATTCTATCGGCCAAGGCGCGTGAGGAAAAGCCTGCAAATACCACCGAATGCACAGCGCCAATGCGGGCAGTGGCTAAAATAGCAATAGCCAGTTCGGGAACCATCGGCATGTAAATACATACTCTGTCGCCTTTCTCTACACCTAACGAAAGCAGCACATTGGCAAATTTGCAAACCTGCTCATGTAATTCAGCATAGGTTAATTTTCGGGTGGCTTCATCAGGCTTATTGCCTTCCCAGATAATGGCAGTTTGATTGGCTCTTGTTGCCAAATGGCGGTCTAACGCATTTTCGGTGATGTTCAATTTCCCGTTTACAAACCACTTTACTTCGGGCTTTTTAAAATCCCATTGTAAAACGCTGTCCCATTTTTTTCGCCAAGTAAAAGTTTCGGCAATATCATTCCAGAATGCTTCGGGGTGTTCAATACTTTTTTGGTAAGCAGTTTTATATTCTTCAAATGAATTAATACGTGGTGTCATTTTCTGTAAAAATTATTTTGTTTAAAACTACAAAAATCAAAATCAAGACAAACAGCATTTTTTCTGTTGAAAAGGTAGTACTGGAAATACTTAGTTTTGAAACATAATTACCGGCATTGAAACGTTTTTACCTGATACTGTTTTTACAGGCACTATATATTTACTCTAAGGCGCAGCTTGTTTTTGAAACTACTGTTGGCGACCCTGATTGCTACGAAGAAGCTTTTACTGCCTATGGCAATGCGCTGTATGTGGTTTCATCTAATTACAACTGTAATCAAGGGCCGGGCAATTTCACAGGCAATATTGTGTTGCTCAATGAACAAGGTGATTCTGTAACCGCTTACAATAATTTTAAAGGCAGTGGGTTTTATGCTTTTGAAGATTCGCCCAATGGCAACAAGTTTATTTTTGCCGGAGGGGAAAAATCGGGCTTGGCTTATGACACCATTATTCTCTCTAAGGTGAATGATATGTTCAACAAAGATTGGGAGCAACAATATACTTTGGGCGTGTGCAATAATGTAGTGTATGATGTAGCTGTAGTTGATGACGGGTATTTATTTACAGGTTTTTATTCTACACAGAATTGTCAGCAAAACGCTTCTTACGATGCGTTTGTTTTAAAGCTCGATAAAGACGGCAACGAGCAATGGCTTACACTTGTTGGCGGCATGGGCAATCAGCAGTTTTATGTGGTGAAGCCTTTAGGCAATGGAGAAATAGCCGCTTTCGGCTGGACAGATAACACCACAAATAATATCGGGAAATATTTTTTAGTGCGCCTGAATGCCGATGGCGACTCTGTAAGTTCATTTATGATTGATACCGGGGGCGATTTCAGAGGTTATGGTATGGACGTAACACCTGACGGGAATTTTATTTTTTCAGGTACAAGAAATAACAGCGAAATTATAATAATGAAAACCGATGCGGGAGGTAATGTGCTTTGGAGCAATAACTTAGGCGTGCCTTGCGGAAGTTCTTATTATAAAGCCTATACTACTTTAGACAATGAGTATGTTTTCAGTTTTATTACCAGCGGCAGTATTGGTTGCGAAACTACCTTGATGAAAACCGACACGGCAGGAAATGAATTATGGAGAAAAGTTTTTCCGGCTACCATAAGAACCGTTACACAGCCTGCACCGGGCAGCTTTCTTTTAGCAGGCTTTAAACTTAGAAGCGATAATTTTATTTCTGATGCTTATATAGCCCGTTTCGATACTACTTTTAATAATACATCAGTTACCAGTCGTCAGTTAGCGGTTATCAGTGAAGCGACTTTGTTTCCGAATCCTGTTCATAACGATGCGGTAAACATTACTTTTAAAAACATAAGCCGCTTACCTGCTGAAATTATTTTTTATGATGTAGCAGGAAAAGAAACCATGAAACAAAAACTATTTCGAGAAGAAGGAACCATACAGTTGTTGCGTAATGAAAGTAATGTTTTGTTATACAATATTAAGTATTCAGATGGTTATATTGAAAGAGGGAAGGTGTTTAAGTTTTAATTTTATTTGCCACTGAAGCACAGAAAAATATTCAGTGTCTCTGTGGCAATTATTCAATATTAGTTATCGTAAATTCGGAAAATGGAAAACCAACCACTCATAGAATTAAAAGATGCTTTTGTTTACAAGGGTAAATCTTTATTGCTCAACGGTGTGAGCTTAAATGTAAACCGTGGCGAGTTTATTTTCTTAATCGGAAAAACCGGCAGTGGCAAAAGCAGCCTGCTGAAAACATTATATGGCGATTTGCAGATTGCGCATGGCAGCGGCAGGGTAGATGAATTTGATTTGCAGAAACTGAAAGCAGCACAAGTACCTTTTTTGAGAAGAAAGCTGGGCATTGTGTTTCAGGATTTTCAATTGCTTACCGACAGAAGCGTGAAAGATAATTTAGAGTTTGTACTGAAAGCTACCGGCTGGAAAGTGCAAAAAGAAATGGATGCCCGAATAGATGAAGTGTTAACCAAAGTGGGTTTACAAACCAAAGGCCAC
>CAYSGX010000089.1:7256-9943 GCA_964430605.1 uncultured Chitinophagaceae bacterium | reverse complement strand
TCAGCGTTCAGAATTTCTGCTGGAAAAAGGTTTCGTAGATTTTATTGTAAACCGCAATGAGTTGAAACAGAAACTGGGTGATGTGCTGTATTTACTGAAGCATTAGAAGTTCATAGTTTTTAGTTGTCAGTATTCAGTTATCAGTTTGTGAGGACAGGGCTACACACAAAACATAAATACAATTGGCTTGTACAATTATCAAAAACTCTAACTGTTCATCACTTCCAAATCAACCGAAAATTTTTCAGGATAGCGGCCTTTAATGTCTTTATAAAAATCCATGATTTCTTTCATGTCTTTATTATAATCTCCGGTAGGATATACTGCTTTACCCACTCCGGCAACTTTGTTGGCATAATCCAAATAGCCTAAAGTAATAGGCACACCTGCATTCAGCGCTACATAATAAAAGCCGCTTTTCCATTTTGTAGAAAGCGAGCGAGTGCCTTCGGGAGTAACCATTATAACCAGTTCATTTCTGTCTTTAAATAAATCGGTCATGGCTTCTACCATGCTTTTTCTTTCAGTGCTGCCCGTTTTAGGGCTTCTGTCAATGCCTATGGCGCCAATGGGTTTCATAAATAAATTAAAAGGAAATTTCAACCACTCTTTCTTCACCGTAAAACGCACGGGAATACGCATTAATACAAAAGCCAGACGGGCATAATACAAATCCCAGTTGCTGGTGTGTGGCGAAGCAATCATTACACTCTTTTTAACGCCTTCGGGCATTCTGTTATCTAATTTCCAGCCTGCAAGCCAGTAAAGAAATTTTGCTATGTAGTACATCATAGTCAACCTGTTTTTCGCAAAGCTAATTGTATTTTTTAAAGTAGCTGTCTGTGAGAAATTCACTATTTTCAAACCGATACTAAATGGAGATATGAAACGCCCCATAAAAACTACGCTGTGGATTTTGCTGTTGCTTGTGTTAACAGGCATTGCATTTTGGTTTGTTAAAATGGAATTTGACTTATTGAAAAGTGAGTTGGGAAATATTAACCGCACTGAAAATAATTTTGAATTAACACGCGCTATCGCGACCAACCTTAACCGGTATGAAAATATAGCGGCACAACTCAATGTTCAAAATGATTCGTTGCAAAACATGCTGCAAGCCACAGAAGACACTTTACTTACACAAATTAACAGCCTGAAAAATTTTACGGCCGCATTGAGTTATAATACTACTGTAGATTCGGTAGCCGAATTATTTCTGATTTATGCCGGGCAAACCAAAGTGTATTCACAACTGAAAAACAAAAAGAAACCCGATGCCGCGGCCAGCATGAAACAGATGGTTGATTTGGCCGAAGATTCTTTAATGAGAGATACTTCAATGCTTAATCTTATCAGAAATAATTCGGTGATAATGATGCTGGAAAAACCCGTTTTTCTCGAAGGCTCAAAAAAGAAAGTGAAGAAGCTGAAAGAGCAGATGGAAGATACTATTGCAGTAAAAGAAATCTACAGGGAAGAAGAATCTGTTACCGATTCCATATTGGTAAAAAAACTGGAACTGCTGTTTAACAATATGCAGGCTGAAATAAAAAAATTGAGGCGAAGCAACGCGCTGTATCAGCAAAAAATTTCAGCAGAAGAGTTGTTGCAACTGGAATACAGAAATGGAATATACATTACCATCAACAACTTGCTTGACAAAATAAGAACTGATGAGCAGGCAACTATGAATGCTCACATTAACAAGGCATTGCACAAATCAGAAAAGGCAATGAACGCGTTGTTTGCCGTAATGATATTAGTAGGTATTGTCGCGCTGTTTTTTATGCTGAATCTTGGCTATGACTTAACCAAAAGCTATTATTACCAGCAGCAGTTACAACAGGAAAAAAACCGCGCGGAAATATTGGCTAATGCACGCCAACAGTTTTTATCGCACATGAGCCACGAAATAAGAACACCGTTGAATGCCATTATGGGCTTTACAACTTTACTTGCTACAAATACGGATGTAAATAACAAGCAAACTTTCTTAAATAAGATTAAAGGCGCTTCAGCGCATCTTCTGGCTTTAGTAAATAACATACTCGATTTTTCAAAGCTGAAAGCAGGAAATTTAAAACCCGCATCTGTTATTTTTTCGCCTAAAAATATAGCTGAAGAAGTAGCAGATGTGATGCGGGTTTTAGCTAATGAAAAGCAATTGTATTTACATACGGAAATTGAACTCGATAATATCAAAATAAAAGGCGATGAGCTTTGGCTAAAACAAATATTATTCAACCTGTTTGGCAACGCTATAAAGTTTACCCGTGAAGGCGGCATTACATTACAACTGGCAGGAAGAAAAATTGACAATGCTAAATGGCAGCTTACCGCGAAGATAAAAGATACGGGCGCAGGCATACCACAATCATTACAAAACAAGTTGTTTCAACCTTTTGAAGCAGGCAATGATTATAAAGGTAAAAGACAAACCGGCACAGGATTGGGATTATCTATTACTAAAGAATTAATTGAATTGCAGGGCGGCACTATAGCGCTTGGAACAACCAACAGCAACGGCACTACTTTCGTGTTTGAAATTCCATATACTCTTATTGAAGAAGAAGAGATGCAAAAAAATTATGTTGATGATGCAAAGCGAATCATTCAGCATAAAAACATTTTAATAATAGAAGATGATATGGCAGGCAGAATATTAATAGCTACACTTTTAAAATCGT
>CAYSGX010000089.1:4936-7246 GCA_964430605.1 uncultured Chitinophagaceae bacterium | reverse complement strand
TGAAGAAGGCCTGCGAAAATTAAATTCAGGTGAAATAGATTTGGTTATTTGCGACCAGAACTTAGAGCAAATGAAAGGCTCGGAAATGGTGCGGCAATACTTTGCCGCTAACAGAGATACCAAAACAAAATTCATTATCAGCTCGGCAGAAAGAGAATTAGAACCGGCAAAACTATCTGAAGACATTTCTATAAAACTATTGCCCAAGCCTTATTCCCCGCATGAGCTTGCATTGATAATTATCGATTACTTTAAGCCTGTTTCAGCATGATAAACTTTTCAAGAATAAAATCTTTTTGTGTGGGCGATATGTCGATATATAAAAAGGTATTGGAAACTTACTTAGTATCGACAGAAAATGATTTAGCGTTACTCATTGAAGCCATATCGAAAAACGAAACTAATATCATAAAAGCGATGGCTCATAAAATAAACGGATTCGCGCTGATGATTGATGCCGCTTCTTTTTCAGAAACATTATCATCGTTAGAAAATAATGGCATTTCTTCGGGCGGGCATATACAGGTGGATGTACTGCAAAGATTAAATGAAGAGTGGCAATTAATTACATTTCAACTTAAAAAAGAACTAAATAAAACAGACAATCAGTTTTAACCTCATGCACAGGCAAGATTACTTAAAAACATTTTATAATCTTAGCGCAGAAGACTATTCGCTCCTGACAGAATGTTTACGTAGTAAGGATTTTAAGAAAGGGCAACATATAGTTGTTCCGCAACAAACACAAAAGGAACTGTATTTTGTAAAGAGTGGCGTTCAAATGTCATACTTTGAGACCAATAATAAGTCGCATGTTATTGCCTTTACATACGCACCGGGATTATGCGCAATTCCTGAATCATTTTCTTTTCAAAAGCCTTCCGGCTGCTATCTTACTTGTTTAACAAACAGCGAAATGGATTATTTAACTTTTGATGAGTTACAGAAACTTTTTGACAAATCGCCTCAAATAGAGCGGCTATTCAGAAAAATGACTGAAGCAGTTTTAGCGGGTATTTTGAGCAGGCATATTGAACTTCATGCAACCACAATAGAAGAAAGGTATAAATCATTTTGCAGAAGAAGCCCGCATTTATTGCAGCTTGTGCCTCATAAATATATTGCTTCTTATTTAGGCATTGATGCAACCAATTTCAGCAAATTATACAATACTGTAAGGTTTTAAAAAGTTGGTATGCACCAACTTTTTAAAATAAAGAAAGGCTCAACTTTGTGCCGTTAAATCAATTCAGGCGCTTTGTTGAATTTATCTTTAATACCGTTTAGACATTTAATTTACCCTATTATAATTTGTTGGTGTGGACACATTTTTATTATAACCACATAGGCACATAGTTGTTATGCCTTTGTTTTATAGTGCTTTAGCTCTGTTATTAAGGTCTGAGCCTGCTACTGTATCCCGCTTGTGGGACTATGTTTCTCTGAAAAAAGTAACAAGACAACATAGTTCCGCCAAGAGGCGGGAACACAATAGCAGTAAATAGTACACTATACCAAATCTATGTATCTATTGTGGTTAAAATTTTCAGACAATGTAGTATTTGTGTTCACACGGGATTATAGGGGGGAATAAGAACAATGTTATTTTAATGTCTAATTGGTATAATTCCATAATATTTAGCTATGACACAAAATAAATTTACCTGGCTCGACAAAAATGAATATCCATTTAATTCAAATTATTTCAGCGTAAATAATCAGCAGCTTCATTATATAGATGAAGGAGAAGGGGAAGTGTTATTGTTTGTTCACGGCACACCTTCCTGGAGTTTTGATTACAGAAAAATAATTAAAGACTTAAAAACAAACTACAGGTGTATGGCTATTGACCACATTGGATTTGGGCTTTCAGATAAGCCCGAAGCTTATGATTACTCAACAATTAATCATTCAAGGACTTTAGAAAAATTTATTCTTGAAATGGGTTTGAAAAATATCACATTAGTTGTTCACGATTTTGGCGGGCCGATAGCGCTCAATTTTGCTATTAATAATCCTGAAAAAGTAAGCAAAATTGTTGTGCTGAATTCATGGTTATGGAGCAGCGAAAAAGACCCTGATTTTATTAAGCTAAGCAAAATTTTAAAAAATCCGTTACTGCTATTTTTATATAAGTACTTAAATTTTTCACCACGGTTTATTCTTCCAAAATCTTTTGGAGATAATAAGCTGAGCGCGAAAATTATAAACCAATATGTAAAACCATTTGCAAGCAGTAAACAACGGAATGGGGCGCTGGCTTTCGCAAAATCATTATTAAACGACCAGCAATGGTTTGAAGAACTTTGG
>CAYSGX010000089.1:0-4926 GCA_964430605.1 uncultured Chitinophagaceae bacterium | reverse complement strand
ATAATTTCAGATAAGCCCGCACTTTTTCTCTGGGGCATGAAAGACCCTGTAATTAAGCCAAAGAACCTTGAAAAATTTGAAACGGCTTTTAAAAATTCAGCTACAATTAAATTTGAAACAGCCGGGCATTTTCCTCAGGAAGAGGTTGCGGCAGAAGTGATTAAATCAATGCGTACTTTCTTAACAGAAAAGCATCATAAAGATTAAACCAGCCCAAACTTTTTCATTCTGTTGTACAAGGTTTTCCTGTCTATACCCAATACTTCGGCAGTCTTCTGCCTGTTGTATTGATACTGTAATAACACTTCGGCAATCTTTTGTTTTTCTACTTCTTCCTTTGTAACCTTCAATGATTTTTTCTTTTCGGTGGAAACAATGTTGCTGTGAGCGGCCGTGCTTGCCTTATATTGCTCTACTCTTAATTCTACGGGCAGGGCATCGGGTAAAATCATGTTTCCTTTGGTAAGCAAGGCCGCGCGCTTCACTACATTTTTCATTTCGCGCAGGTTGCCGGGCCACGAGTATTGTTGCATTAATAAGAATGCCTCTTTAGAAAAATCTTCAATTTCTTTATTTAACTCTTTATTGGCTTTTTCTAAAAAGTGTTTCGCGAATATTTTTATATCGGCTTTCCTGTCTCTCATGGCAGGCAATAAAATTGAAAACTCATTCAGCCTGTGATATAAATCTTCTCTGAACCTGCCTTCGGCAATGGCATCTTTCATATTTTCATTGCTGGCTGATAATATTCTTACGTTTACATCGGTATCATTTACAGCGCCCAGCCTTCTTACTTTTTTCTCCTGAAGCAGGCGCAACAGGCGCACCTGATTTTCATAATTCAGATTACCTATTTCGTCTAAAAAAATAGTGCCGTTGTGTGCCAGTTCAAATATGCCGGGCTTGTTCGCGATGGCCCCGGTAAAAGCGCCTTTCATATATCCGAAAAATTCGCCTGCCGCCATTTCGCCCGTTACGGTGCCGCAATCAAAGGCAACAAACGGCTCTTTACTTCTTGTGCTTTGCTCATGAATTCTTTTAGCAACATATTCTTTCCCTGTGCCGCTTTCGCCTAAAATCAATACCGCATAACCGGTTTCAGCTACAAGTTTAATATGTTCCATTATAGTTTTCGATTCGGCAGATTTTCCTACTACAAATTCGTTTGGAGATGATTGAATTGTTGCCGTTTTACTTTCAGCTTTTTTATTTTCCGGTTTATTTTTCTGTAGGGTATTATTAATCAGTTCTAACAATTCATCTTGCTGAATGGGTTTGGTAATATAATCTACCGCGCCTTCGCGCATTACTTTTACGGCAAGGCGTATATCAGCATAGCTGGTCATAATCAATACCGGAACCTCAGGCAGAGAGGCTCTTATTTTTTTCAGTAATTCCAGCCCGTTGAAATCGGGCAGCCGGTAATCAGACAGCACTAAATCGGGTTTTTGTTTAGCGATATTTGTGAGCGCCTGTGTCGCTGTGCCGGCAGTAACCACATTGTATCCTTTTCTTTCCAGAAAACTTTTCAGCATCATGGAAAACGCTATATCATCGTCAATTGCCAATATAAGAGCCATGTAAACTATTGTTTAATTTTATCCGGTTTGCTAAAAATACAAACCGCAAGTGTTATAAAAGTAACAACTTGCGGCCTGACTACCCTTTTTTATGGCAAAAAAGAATTACATAGTTACATGTTAATAATTATGCTATTATTTTCTTTTACCCGCGGTGGTTACTCAAAACTTGTGATGAAACAGAGTATTTCCAGATATCCTGTTTCGCAAAGTGAAATACTACATAAACTAATGTGATACCATTTTAACTGTCAGGCTGAGAACGAAGTGTCAGTATGTTAAGCAATGCCTTTGTCATAATATGATTGCTGAGACTATAATTGCGGACAAGGAATGTGGTATCTTCTTTGCGCTTTGGAAGAAAAAGCCCCTGCATAAATAAATGATAGCTCATAAGCCCCGCGGGAATCGGTGGCCGCATTTAATTTAGAGACATTAAAATCATAAGCAAATGAAAGTATAAAGCCCTGAAAATCTAAACGGGCACCGGCTATAACGGCATCGGCAGCAGCACCGGCTACTCTTGCCCATGCGCCTATGGCAAAGGCTGTTTCTTTATCGTTCCAGTCGTCTAATACAAATTGCACATAAGTGCCCCCGTTGGCCTGCCATGCCGATGATTGCCTGTAATAGGCTACGCTTGGCAATAAATTTACGGTTCGGGTTAAATAAATATAACCGCCCGCGTGGGCAGTGAGCCTTGAAGGTAAGCGATAATCTGAGGCATTGAACAACGATATTTTAGGCTGTAATATGTGATAGTATGATGCGCCTATATAAAAGTTGAAGGCCTCGCTTCTCACCGTTTGCCATAATAAGCCGGTAGATAAATCGGGCGCAAATTTGCTGCTTTGATTTAAGGTTTCGTTGGGTGCAATATTTTCATCCCATTCTACACCATTAAATTGATTGTCGAATTGTAAATCTTTAAACTGAATTCTTTGCTGCAAAGCGGAAGCCTGCAAGCCTATAGAAAGGGTATGATTATTACGGGAACCTAATCTTTTTCTGTAAGAAGTAGATAAGCCAATATTATTGCTGCCAAATCGTGAAGTGCCTGCTACATCGTTATAAACCATCAGGCCAATACAGAAGTTATCGTATTTCATTTTGCCTTTCAGCGGGTCGTATTCAAAAGAAGCAGCGATGGTTCTGTATGGATTGGTGAAACTGCCCCATTGTCCCCTGTAATTTACAATAGCCCGGAAATCGCCATCGAAAAAGCCTGTGAGTGCCGGGTTTAATGTTAAAGGCGAGGCATTGTATTGCGAGAAATGAATGTCTTGCGCTGTAACATTTTGAGCCAATAGGATGATGATGAGAAACAGTTTTACGCAACTTACCGATGTAAGTATGTGGCTGTAGCACTTACGGGCAATATGTTTACAGATGTTGCTCATTTCACCAAAGTTATATTGCCTTGAAAAACTCTTTCTTTACCATTATTAAAAACGGTTTCGAGTAAATACACATATACTCCTGTTGCTAAATCTTTACCTGATTTATCTTTGCCTGTCCATGGTATATTTTGGTCGTTGGTGTAGAATACTTCTTTGCCCCAGCGGTCAAAAATCCTGAAGTCCATTGTAGCAATGCGAATGCTTCTTACATACAAACCTTCATTCAGCCCATCGTTATTGGGGGTAAATATATTCGGAATAAAAACCGATTTTTCATCGGGCAATACTTTTACGGTTGTCTGGGTGGTAGCCAGGCAGCCGTCTAAATCTTCTACAGAAACCGTATAAGTTCTGGATTCATTAGGATAAGCAAACGGGCTTGCGCAATTGCTGCAACTGAGGCGAATGCCCGGCTTCCAGTCTATATCAATAAGTGTGGAAGTGGTTATCATTTCCAACTGAATGGTATCGCCCTGATAAATAGTTACTGCTGAAGGATTAATGGCTACTTCAACGGGTGTGCCGATATTGGGCAAGTTAAACGTAAAAGTGTTTTTACAACCGGCAATATCGGTAACGGTAATGGTGTATATACCTGCCGAAACATTTGTAATTAGAGAATCGCCATCGCCATCGCTCCAGTCATAATCGTAAGGGGCTACACCGCCTTCGGCATGAGTTGCAATATAGCCATTGGCTAATTCGCAAGTTTCGTTGGCTAACGAATCGGTAACTACTGCCAAATCGGAAGCAGGCACACATATACCATTACAACTTCCCGCGCTTGGCGCATTAGTTCTTTGCCAGCCGCCTGTGCCATCGGTAGTTCTATGAAGCGAAAAACCTAAATCGGGCTTCACACCTGCATAAGAGATTTCTAAGCCGGGGGTCATTTCGTTGGCTTTTTTCAAAGGGGTATTTATTACACACCGTGCAGGAATACAAGGTATAAAATCGTAAGCCGTATTAGTGAGCAGCACATTGGGTTGCCCTACAGCATCAGTCCAGTAAACAGCATCGGCAACACCACCGGTATTATTATATAGCGCCACATAACCAAAGTTATTGTCTAAAGATAAATTAGTGCCGCAAATAGAATCGCTTCCGCAGAAATTATTTAAAACAAAATCGGCATTGGGTGTATTGGGGCCGCCAATTACCAAAAAATCTAAGGGGGCAATTTGTGTGCCTGCCGGAAAAGCAAAGCCACCACTGTTATTGGTGCTGGTTCTTACACTTAAAATATAACAATCTAAATAAACCGTATCGCATTTGCTGGTATTATAAAGTTCTATCCATTCCGAACCGAAACTTTGATTGGTACAATTCAGCAAAGATTGATATTGTGTATTTACAGAATCGGGCGCGGGGTTTACCATTATTTCATTTAAAACCACCTGTGCATGAGCTACAGTATTACTCAACATTAAAACGGCAACCAATAAGTATTTGGTAAAATGCTTCAAGAATAAAAATTACAATGATAAAAACGGCTGTAAAAATAGCTTATTGTGGAGAAATGAAATAGAACAGGATTTTGTGTTGTAAAACAGCATAAAAGTAGCAGCGGTAAAATCACCTTGCCTTAAAGGGCTTTAGTAATAATGGCAGGCTGATGCCGCTGAATTTTGTGATGGGGTGTGATTTTGACGCATCCTATCGGGACTTCCTAAAGAGAATAACTTTTGGGCTTTCCGGGTGGGTATATTTAAACCTTATTCAACTACCTCAATCTCCTCTGCCCGGCAGCCTTTCAGCAAAAAGAACCCCGAAAAACCGCCTATAACGGAAGCTATAATAATGCCGATTTTAGCCTGGGCGATATACCGCAGGCCCGTTTCTCCCAAAGGGCTGAAAGCAAGCTCATTGATAAATAAAGACATGGTAAAACCGATGGACGAAATAAGCCCCAGTCCAAACAAGTGCTTGTAAGTTACCCCCTTGGG
>CAYSGX010000088.1:0-9950 GCA_964430605.1 uncultured Chitinophagaceae bacterium | reverse complement strand
ATTTTAATGAACTCACCAACATGGCAATGCTTACCGAAGAAGTGGGCGAGGTGGCACGTATCATAGCACGGCAATATGGCGAACAATCATTTAAAAAAACCGACAACGATAAAGTGCTTGCCGATGAACTGGCCGATGTGTTATTTGTGGTGATATGCCTTGCCAACCAAACCGGGGTTGATTTAACTGAAGCATTACAGAAAAACCTGGAAAAGAAAACCCAGCGCGACAGTGAAAGGCACCGGCAAAATGAAAAGCTGAAATAATAAACTGCTTCGGAAAATGCTGCGCTGTTACTTAAAGTTTTTCGTTCTGTTCAGGGTCTTTTGTTAAATCCATTTTCCGCATAGCAAGGGCAAACCATGCAGTGAAGCCCACTACCAGCAAAGTCATGCTGCCGCCAAAAATTACTGCCGGCACTAAACCTAAAAATTTTGCCGCCAATCCGCTTTCAAAATCGCCAATCTCGTTCGATGATTTTATGAACAAAGAATTTACCGAACTCACCCTTCCTCTCATAGCATCGGGTGTATAAAGCTGTATAATAGTAGCGCGTATAATCACACTAATATTGTCGAATGCACCGCTCAAAAACAAAAACATGAACGACAGCCAGTAAATTTCTGACAAGGCAAAACCTATAATACAAATGCCAAACAAGGCAATGCTCGCTAATAAATTTCTGCCTGCATTTTTTAAAGGCGGAAAATAGGCAAGCGTAAAACCCATAGCTGCCGAGCCCATAAACTGTGAGCCTCTCAGCAAGCCCAATGCAGTAGGGCCTACGCCTAAAATATCTTTGCAGAAAGCAGGCAATAACACCACCACACCGCCAAATAATACCGCAAATAAATCGAGCGAAATAGAAGATACAATAGGCTGCGATTTAAACACAAAACGCAAGCCTTCTTTCAACGATTTATAAAACGATTCGTGCTTAACATCTTTAGCAATAGGCTGGTCGGGAATAAAACTTTTCAGAAAAGCAGAAGTGGCAATCAAAAGCACTACCATTGTGAGCGCTATGGTAGGATTAAATAGTTCTAAAGCCAAGCCGCCTATTAACGGGCCAATCACTGCCCCAATTTGAAAAACATTGCTGCTCCATGTCGAAGCATTAGCATACAATCCTCTTGGAATAATTCTCGCTTGAATAGCCTGTGTAGTGGGCGCGATAAAAGAACGGGCAATGCCGCTGATACCAATAATTAAATAAATGGGCAAAACACCATAAGCCGGAAAAATACTTTCGCCATAGAAATTTAATAATACCAGCAATGATGAACAACCCGCTAAAAGCCAGGTAAATCCTACCAATAGTTTTTTGCGGTTAAACCTGTCGGCAGCATAGCCCGAATAAAAAGTGCTTATAATAAAAGGAATAGCCTCGCTTAAGCCTATTAATCCTAAAGCTAATTTGTCGTTTGTAATTTCATAAACCTGCCAGGCCACAATAGTGCTCTGCATTAACAGCCCAATGGTAGTTAATATTCTTGCGGAAAGGTAAATTCTAAAATCCTTAATTCTTAGGGAGGCATAAGGGTCAATAGTATTCGAAGCGTTTTTCAGCGGGGGAGTATTTTTTGCAAAAGTAATATTTGATTGATGGAAAATAATTTATTGCAAAAGCCTTTTAGAAATTAAAAATTACTAATTTCGGCAAGCCAATTAAAAAACTAATTTAATAATGACTAAAAAATTTTTACAGACAACACTACTATTGTGTCTGGGTTTATCGGGGCTGTTTGCTCAGGATAACGTTGGAGTAGGAACATTAACTCCACACCCTTCTTCAGTTTTAGATTTAAGTGCCAGTGATAAAGGAATCCTTATTCCTCGTGTAACCACTACACAAAGATTAGCCATTGTAACACCCGCACAAGGGCTGATGGTTTATGACACAGATTTTAACCAGTTTTGGTACTTTGATGGTACGCAATGGGTAACAGCTATTGGCCCGCAAGGGCCACAGGGCCCTGCAGGTAATGATGGGGTAGCAGGCCCACAAGGTCCGGCAGGTAACGATGGTGTGGCAGGACTACAAGGTCCGCAAGGCGATCCGGGCCCACAAGGGCCAGCAGGCAATGATGGTGCGTCCGGGTCTCAAGGCCCACAAGGGTTAACCGGCCCGGCAGGAGCTCAAGGAGCAACCGGTCCCGCAGGCCCACAAGGTCCGGCAGGGCCGCAAGGAGCTACGGGAGCAGCCGGAGCCACGGGTCCGCAAGGGTTACAAGGCGCAACAGGGCCACAAGGCCCTCAGGGAGCAACCGGGTCACAAGGATTGCAGGGGCCGCAAGGTCCGGCCGGACAAGGCGCACAAGTGTTCAGCGCGACAGGCAGTACCGATATCAACATGAACTCTGCCACATGGACTAATACAGGATTGACTTTGACTTTTACGCCCAACACTTCTACGGCATTAATTATGTTCACTATATCAGGAAGGTCTAATCCGAGTGTCTATCCAAGTCAGTATGTTATGGCAAGAGCGCTTTTGGATGGAGTGTCAATTGGAGGAGCTGCAAACGTAGGGCAGGACGTTGACCTTGATACTTGGGGTAGCGATGTGGTTGTTACAACGTGGAATATATCATTTTCCAAAGCAGTAACATTAACCCCGAATGTATCCCATACTATTACGTTGCAATGGGCAAGGTCTGGTAATTATACAACAAATATTTACTGTGAAGCTGCTACAAACCCCGATATTTATCACAGAACAATATCTACAATAATTTATTAAAAAAGATAAAACATTATGAAAACAATAATAACAATAATCATCTTTACCCTTGCATTTTGTTTTGTTAATGCACAGTCGTCAAAACAAAGCGAAGATAAAGATTTAAAAAGAGCATCTGAAAGCCGGACATTGGAAAGAAAAACTGACACCAATGTGCAAAGCAATTCACCAACCCATGCAAAACAGGAAGGTGACAAAAGGGGAACCCTGAGGAGTTTAGATGTGGCAGGTGATAATTCAGGAAATTCAGCTACTCATACACGACAAATTGATAGTGAGCGGGTAATAAGAACAGCCAGTCCTGTTGAGGATAAATCTGGAGCTTCTATGAGAAAAAATACCGAACTGATTCCGATAGAAAGAATACCTGAAGCCCAAAAAAACCTTGAGTGAAACCTAATTTTTAGCTTTTTTTTGTTTTAAAATCAAGCGAAAATTATTTTATTTGATAATGAAAAGTTTATACCTTTAGACACTTTTTAAAAATTGTAGTATGAAATTGCACTTTCCAACTAAAACCCTTTCGGCAGTATTTATCAGCCTGACTTGTGGTACATTAGCCAATGCCCAACTTGTGGTAAACAACGGTGCTTTGGTAGCCATAAAAAATGGAGCACAGGTAATTGTAAAAACAGGTGCGGTAAATAATGCATCAGGCACAATAGATAATGCAGGCACATTTATCATTGAAGATTATTTTGAAAACAACGACCTTGCCAATAGTGGTGCGGATAAAGGGGTGTACCGTGTACAAGGCGATTGGGTAAACAACGCGACCTTCACTGCCGATTCGGGTCAGGTAGAACTATATGGCGGCAACCAGTTAATCTCAGGCACTACGGTTACTGAATTTCACCGTCTTACATTAACCGGAACCGATATTAAAACACAAACTATTGATGCAAGGGTAAACAGCCTTTTAGAATTAAATGACAGGGAGCTTGCTACCGATGGTAATAAAATGTTTGTTGAGAATCCTTTTGTCAACGCTATTACTCGTTCTACAGGTTTTGTAAGCAGCACCGGAAACGGAAGGTTGGTAAGAGCGTTAAATGAAGCAGATGATTATCTGTTTCCTGTAGGCTCATCTGCCGGAACTGCTCGTTACCGCCCAATAACTATTACCCCGCAAAATACCAATGCCAATACTTTTGAAGTAAGATTAGCTAACGTTGATGCCACTACCGAAAGTTTCGACAGAAGTGTTCGTGTGAATGATATCTGCGAAATTAATCCAAACTATTACCACTTAATCGGAAGGCCACAAGGCACCGACCCGGTTCAGGTAATTACTTATTTTGAAACTACTGAAACCAACTGGTCGCAAATAGTACACTGGCAAAATGTACCGCAATGGGAACTGGTAAACCCTATTGTTGCCGGTAACAGCGGTGGTTTCAGAACATTAACAATTACTGCCTGGAACGACTTTACTTTACAGCCTTTCGCATTCTCAATTCCAAGCCCGAATATTGATTTAATACTTTCTAAAGTGAAAAACCCAACTTGTTTTGGATTAACCGATGGCTCAATTGAAGTAGTGTTAACTACAGGAACTCCGCCATTTACTTTTGGCTGGAGCCCTAATGGACAAACTACCCAAGATATTTTTGATTTGGGTGCAGGAAATTATAATCTTGCAATCACTGATAGCAACGGCTGTGTTACCAATGTGCCGCAAACTTTTACCTTAGTAGAACCTGCTGAGATTTTAGTTTCTGCCACTGCTACAGAAGTGCTTTGTAATGGCGGGAATAATGGCGCGCTGAATATTACAGTAACTAATGGCACTCCAAATTTTGAATACAATTGGAGCAACCTTGCAACTACCGAAGATCTTTCAGGCCTTCAGGCGGGCGATTATACTGTAACAGTAACCGATTTTAATAATTGTGAAAAAGTAGAAACATTTACGGTTGAAGCCCCTGACCAATTGGTGGCCAGTTTAACACCTTTAAATGTTTCATGCTTCAATGCAGGCGATGGCGCTATCAACGCAGAAATTAGCGGTGGTGTACCCGGGTATAATTACTTATGGTCTGAAGGTGGAGTAACTACTCAGGATTTAAGCAATCTTGCAGGAGGTACTTATGTGGTAACCGTTACCGACAATAATGGCTGTACTACCGTAGAAACGGTTCAGGTTATTAATCCCGAGCAATTTGTAGTGGTAGCAAGCAACGATACTATTACTGCTATTGGCTACAGTGTAGATTTGGCAGTATTATCTACTGAAGGCGGCACGCCAACATTCAATTATACCTGGTTTAATACTACTGATGGTTCTGATGTAGGTAGTGGCACAGAAATTACCAATTCACCTACAGAAAATACTTATTTCAGAGTAGTGGCTGTAGATGAAAACGGTTGCGAAGCTTTCGATACTGTTTATGTAAGAGTAGATGTAAATCTTTACGATTTTCCTGATGGCTTCGCACCAAGCGGTACTGGTGTAAACAGAACTTTTGGAATTATTGCCAGCCCTGTAGTAGAGTTAATTGAAATTAAAATCTTTAATCGTTGGGGACAATTGGTATTTAGCGGTAATGGCAACAACGCTACCTGGGATGGAACATTCAACGGCAAGCTACAGCCTATGGATACTTATGTATATCAGGCGCAAATACAACTGCCCGATGGCTCTCGCGAACCAAAACAAGGCAATGTAATTTTAGTGTGGTAAACATAAAACAACTATAAAACTCAAATCAACTTAAACGAACCTTAACCAAATATGAATATGAAAAAGCTTCTCACCATTATGTTGCTGGTTGCAACCGGAAGTGTATTCGCTCAAGATATCCACTTTTCTCAGTTTTACAATTCACCATTAACGCTGAATCCTGCATTGACGGGTAAGGTAAATGGTACTTTCCGTGTAGGAGCGATTTACCGCAACCAGTGGTTTGGCCCTGTAAACGGAAAAACCGCTTTCTCTACACCATCGGCTTCTTTTGATATGCCTATTCGCTTTAAGAAAGATGTATTAGGCGTGGGCGTTTATTTTGTGGGCGACAGAAGTTCCGAAGGCAAATTAAAAAATAATTTGTTTATGGCATCGGTAGCCTATCATAAAGCATTAGGCGCCAGTGGTAATCACGCATTATCTTTAGGCGTGCAGGCGGGCTATGGCCAAAAGCAATTAGATGCTGCAAGCATTCGCTGGGCTTCGCAATTTAACGACCAGCAAACTTATGACGACACTCGCGCAGGCGAAGCCTTAGCCAACAATAGTAAAGGCGCATTCGACATGAATGCAGGCTTATTATACAGCGGCAAATTTTCCGACAAATTCAAAATGTATGCAGGTGGTTCTATCTTCCACGTGTTATCTCCCGAACAAAACTTTACTAATGCAGTAGAAAAAACACCAATGCGCTTTGTAGGGCATGGTGGTTTTGATATCGGCTTATCCGATAAAATCGGTTTATTACCTTCAGTTATTTACATGAGCCAGGCCACTGCTTCCCAATTGAATGCAGGTTTATCATTAGCTTTCAATATCAACACCGAAAGCGCATTTTATGTGGGCGGTTATTATCGTAATACGGGCGCTTTTATTCCTTACGTAGGTTTAGACCTTAAAGGCTTCCGTTTAGGATTAAGCTATGATGTGGTTACTTCAGATTTGAATAATACAAATGGCAGTGTTGAGCTTTCATTGATGTATGTGGGCAAATACACGCCTATGCCGAATGTTAACCCTGCTTTATACTGTCCACGTTTTTAATTTTTAATCTACCAACACTAAAACCAAACGCATAACCACCATGAGAAAAGCGCTTGTTCTTTCCTTGTTATTTGCAGTCTCTATATATTCTTTTTCCGTATCGGCACAAGAGACAGAAAAACTGAAACTTCCCTACAAAGTAAAATTGAAATATGCCGATGAATTGTTTAAAGTAGGTAACTACTTTCAGGCAATGGATGTGTATTTAGATTTAACTAACGATAAGCCTTCCAACTATTATCTTACTTACCAGTTAGGGCATTGCTATTTAGAAGCAAGAGATTATAAGCAGGCCGAAGCGCATTTCAAGAAAGTGCTGGAGGCAGCAGGTAATGATTATCCTCTGTCGGGCTATTATTATGCTTCCAGCTTAAAGTATCAAGGCAGGTATGACGAAGCGAAAGCAGCATTTGGGCAGTTTGCCGGAAAAGGTGCCGACAAAGCGCTTACCGATAAGGTCAAAAGAGAAATCGAAGCTTGCGATTTTGCTAAAAACTTAGTGGCAAATCCCAACAGATTTCAGGTTACACATATTCCTGCCGATTTAAACAAACCTTATACAGAGTTCGCACCCAAATACCACAATGGCGAATTGTATTATTCTTCTCTAAACCTTGATTCAGTATTGAATGGTACATTCTTCGGAAAAAAATTGCACCTTTCTCATTTGTACAAAGCAGGTGGTACTGCCGGCAACTGGACACAAGGCGCTATACTCCCTTCGCCACTTAACAGCGATAGCGAACACACCGGAAATATTTCTTTTTCTGAAGATGGCAAACGTGCTTACTTTACAAAATGTACTGCCACAGGCGAAAGAGACATTAAGTGCAAAATTTACCTTACACAATATGTAGGCGGAAAATGGTCTCCCGCTACCGAGTTGGGCAAAAGCATTAACGATGGCGATGCCAACAATACACAACCTGCCGTGGCAAAAAGCGATGCTGCCGATACTGATTTGCTATATTTCTCTTCTAACAGAAAAGGTGGCAAAGGCGGTTATGATATTTACTTTGCCGAGGTAAAATACAACTCAGGCACATCGGGTGCAGCTAACAACGCAGGCGCTACCGTTAACACCGTTGACGATGAAATCACACCTTTTTATCACAATGCAAGCAACACTTTATATTTCAGTTCTAACGGGCATGCAGGATTAGGCGGTTATGATGTCTTTGAAGCCAAAGGAGCTAAAGATGCTTTTGAAAGCGTAACCAATGCAGGCTACCCTTTAAACTCCAGTGCCGATGATTCTTATTTCACTTCGGGTGAAAGCAAAAAGAATTTCTATCTGGTATCCAATCGCCCGGGCATTATCGGTTTAAAGAGCGCAACGTGTTGCGATGATATATTTTCGGCCTATAACAACTTTGTGCCAACGTTTGCAGTTGCAGGCGATTTAAGCAGTAAATTAAATGATGATGCTTCGGCATTAACAGGTGTCAAAATTACCATTAGCGATGTTACCGATGGTAAAGAAACTGTGGTTTACAAAGATTCATTAATCAATGCCAGCAACTACTTTTACGCTTTGCAGCCCGAAAAGAAATACAATATCAAGTATCAGCGCAAAGACCATTTCCCCGAGTATGTTTCTGTTAATACAGTAGGCGTTGAAGAGTCAGATACATTCAGATACAATATTTCGTTAAACAAAATTGTGAAGAACAAGGCTTATACCCTGGCGCAGATTTATTACGACTACAAATCTGCCGCATTAAGAGAAGAGTCTAAAGTAGTGTTAGATACCTTATTTGCCATGTTGGAAGAAAACCCCGATATGGTTATTGAGTTAAGCTCACACACTGACAGCATTGGTTCTGACAGCTACAACATGAAATTGTCGCAGGGCCGAGCCGAGAGTTGTGCCAACTACCTGTTTAGCAAAGGCATTCCCAAAGAGCGTGTAATTGCCAAAGGTTATGGCGAATCGCAACCGGTAGCTCCCAACTCTTTACCTAACAAAAAAGATAACCCGGAAGGCCGCCAGCAAAACCGCAGAACCGAGTATAAAATTATTGGCGAGCTGAAAAACAAAGACGATAAAATTATCTTTAAGTAGATAGGTAACGCAGTTAGTTAATTGCGGAAATATAAAATCCCGCTTCGAGCAGAGCCGAAGCGGGATTTTTTGTTGGGGCTTGATGCAAATCAAATTCTGAACTTGAAAATGTTTGATGAAATAAAAAAAGTTTATTAAATATTTGTTTGTTTAAAAAATATTTCCTTACTTTAATCTTGAACAGAAAAAAGGACGCAACAAACAAGTTTATTTCTGCAAACTTTTGTTGTTTCTGTTCGGAGAAAAAAATGTCAACATTTTGTGCTGCCGGGGCAAGGTGCGGCTTTGATGCCTTACTTTTTTGGATTGCCCGTGATGATGTGTAATTAATGCTTAGTTTATTTTCAGCGACAAGCGTATTGTTTGCTTTGGAATAATATTATTTATTAATACCTGATTACTCATTTTTAACACTTTAAAACTATCATTACTATGAAACCAACAAAACAACTATTGTTAACGCTGCTGTTGAATATGGCGGCATTATGCACATTTGCGCAACTGCAATCTTCAGCATTTCCCGCATACACTGCAAACATCACCAGTTATACGGTTTACCTGAACAGTGACAGCACCCAAACCGATACCGAAACTTTGGTGCGGGTAAATATTGCTGATACTACACAAATAAACAAAGTGCATGTAAAAATAAAAGGCGCTGCCAATAACCAGTTACAGCAGCAACAGGTAGCGCAACTAAATCAAAATGAGGTATATAAACGGTCAGCAGGTATTAACAGCCCTACGAGCTATGATATATACTTCAAGTTTCCGGGCAACTATGCCAATGAAAAGCTGGAAGTAGAACTGGAAAACCAAAGCGGAGCAAAATCGGCTGCGCTTACCGTAGTGAATTAAATACAATCCCGATAACTATCGGGACTGATAACTGACAACTTAAACCTTAAAACTATAAGCTATGAACACCATCATTAAAACCATAATATGCTATGGGCTATTCACTATGGCCTATGGACAATTAAACGCACAAGTAAAATTTCAAAGAACCTTCAACAGCGGTACCGCTGCCGAATATCTCTATGGTGGCTCGCCAATATCTAACGGAGGCTATTTAGCCATCGGCAACAGCGATAATATTACCGGAGGCTCATCAGAAACCACCATTATAGAATTAGATATGTTTGGCAACAAGGTAAGAGAAAAAGCCTTTGGTTCAACTTATCTGGATGGCGGCTGGCAATTTTTAGACGAAACCGACAGCAGCTATGTGTTTTTAGCCTCATCGCATTTAAGTTCATCAGCCTCGGAAGATTTAGTATTGTTAAGCCTGAAAAAAGACTTTTCGCAACTGTACTGGACAAAATCGGTAGGCGGAGGCAGCAGGGAAACCCCAAGGCATATCAAAAAAGGAACAGATGGTTATTATGGCGTGGGCTGGAGTAACAGTTTTG
>CAYSGX010000087.1:0-10024 GCA_964430605.1 uncultured Chitinophagaceae bacterium | reverse complement strand
AACCACAATAGAAACATAGATTTGGTATAATGTACGATTTACTGCTATTGTGTTTCCCGCCTCTTGGCGGGACTATGATTGCCTGATGCCTGTTTTAAGCGAAACATAGTCCCGCCAAGCGGGATACAATAGTAGGTCAGACCTTAATAATAAAGTCAAAACACTATGAAACAAAGCCCTAACAACTATGTTTCTATTGTGGTTATAATAAAAATGTGTCCACACAACAGGAAAGTTTTCGGGAGCATTGTACCAAATAATTCAGATTAAATAATAAATCAAAATGCCATAACTTCGCACACCGATAAAAATAACAATAAAAACAAGCATTTCGGCAGTATGAAAACATATATACAAAACATTGCCCGGCACGAAGGGCAGGTAGTAACATTAGAAGGCTGGGTAAGCAACAAGCGCACCGGAAAAGGGTTGGTGTTTATTGTGTTTCGCGATGGCACCGGATTTTTACAATGCGTGGTGTCTGAACAAGATGTTACCCCCGAAGAGTTTCAGGCAGCCGATAAATTATCGCAGGAAAGTTCGCTGGCGCTAACCGGCAAAGTGGTGAAAGACGACCGCCAGGAAGGTGGCTATGAATTGCAGGTAAGCAGCGTAGCAATATATGGCGGCTCGGAAGAGTACCCCATAACCCCCAAAGAACATGGCGTAGATTTTTTGATGGACAATCGCCACTTGTGGTTGCGCTCGCGCAGGCAGTGGGCCATTATGCGCATTCGTAATACCATTATCATGGCTATTCACGAGTTTTTTCAAAGCCGTGGCTTCATCCAGATGGACGCGCCTATTTTCACGGGCAACGCTTGCGAAGGCACCAGCACTTTGTTTGAAACCGATTTTTATGGCGGCCCCGCTTACCTTTCACAATCGGGACAATTGTATGGCGAGTCGATGGCATTTGCGCATAACCTGATTTATACTTTCGGCCCAACTTTCCGTGCCGAAAAATCTAAAACCCGCAGACACCTTTCCGAATTCTGGATGATAGAGCCTGAAATGGCTTTCTATGATTTAGATATGGATATGGATTTGATAGAAGCTTTCTTGCGTTTTGTGCTGGAAAAGGTTTTAGAAAAATGCCCGAAAGAACTGGCAATGATAGAGCGCGATGTAGAGAAATTGCAAAAAGCCACACAGCCTTTCACCCGCATTACTTATGAAGAAGCCGTTCAAATTCTGAAAGGTAAAAAAACCGTGAATGGTAAAAACGCTATTGAGGTTTTAGAAAACGATTTAAGAGAAATTCAGGCTACCATTGAAACCAATAAAAAAGAAATTGAAGAAAGAGAAGCCGCTATTGCCAAACCGGGCATGAAGAAAGGCGAAATCAATTTCAACGTAACAAAAATTGGTAAGCTGAAAGCTGAAAATAAAACACTGGAAGAGAAAGCCGAAAACATTCCAACCTGGATAAAGAGTGCCGAAAACTTTGTTGATGGTAACGATTTAGGCGGAAGTGACGAAACGGTTATAACTCGTTTGTTCGACACGCCAATTATGGTTTATAACTGGCCACATGAAGTAAAAGCTTTTTACATGAAGCGCGATGAAAAAGATGCGCGTTGGGCAAAAGGCGTAGATGTATTAGCGCCCGAAGGCTATGGCGAAATTGTGGGCGGTGGCGAGCGTGAAACCAATTTAGAACTGTTGGTAGAAAAAATAAAAGAGCATGAATTGCCCATGGAAGCTTTTGAATGGTATCTCGACCTGCGCAGATATGGCAGCGTGAAACACGCAGGCTTTGGCTTGGGCTTAGAGCGTTTGGTGGCTTATACTTGCGGCTTGCCTCACGTAAGAGAAACCGTGCCTTTCCCAAGAATGTATGGCAGGCTGTTGCCTTAGTTTATAGCACGCAGATGACGCTGGTTTTTTAAGATTTATTATGATGAAAAAAATCATTTCATCATTCATCATAATTATCTGTGTCATCAGCGTTCTTTTTAATTTTTAATATCATTTCAAAATATTTCAGCCAATAACCCAAGGCTTATGGCTCTTCCATTATGAACTACCTTTTAACAGAAAACCTCTCGAAGTCTTACGGCATTAAAGTATTGTTTGAAAACATTTCTTTCAGCATAGATAAAGGACAAAAAATCGCGCTGGTTGCCAAAAACGGCACGGGCAAAAGCAGCTTGCTGCAAATTCTTATTGGTAGAGACACGCCCGATAGCGGCACGGTTTATTTGCGGAAAGAAATTACCACTTCGCTGTTAGAACAAGAGCCCGAGTTAGATGAAAATGCCACCGTTTTGGAAGCGGTGTTTCATGCCGAAACGCCTGTGATGAAAGCCACCCGCCTGTATGAATATGCCATTGAGCATCCTGAAGATGAGGCGTTGATGCAACAGGCTTATGAGGCAATGGAACAATCAGGGGCATGGGATTTTGAAGCAAAGGTGAAAACCATTTTGTCGCAACTGCAAATTCATCAATTTGATCAAAAAATAAAAACGCTTTCGGGTGGACAAAAAAAGCGGGTGGCGCTGGCAAAAGTTTTAATTGAAGAGCCTGATTTTTTAATTATGGATGAGCCTACCAACCATCTCGATTTGGAAATGATTGAGTGGCTGGAAGATTATCTCGACAGGGCCAACATGACTTTGCTGATGGTAACGCACGACAGGTATTTTTTAGAAAACGTGTGTAATGTAATTCTTGAATTAGACAAAGGCATTCTTTACCGGCATAAAGGCAACTACACTTATTATTTAGAAAAGAAAGCGGCTCGTGAAGAAAACGAGAAAAGCAATTTGCAAAAAACCCGTAATCTTTTCGGCAAAGAATTAGAGTGGATAAGAAAACAGCCACGCGCCAGAGGCACCAAAGCAAAATCGCGTGTTGAGGCTTTTTCGGTATTAAAAGAAAAGGCATCGAAAAAAGTAGAAGATGAAAAAATGAGCATCACTATTGATATGCAGCGGGTGGGCGGAAAAATTTTAGAACTGCATAATCTCAAAAAATCTTTTGGCGACAAAAAAATAATTCACGATTTCAGCTATAAGTTTAAAGACAAAGAGCGGGTGGGCATTGTGGGCAGAAACGGTATGGGCAAAACTACTTTTCTGCATATACTCACCGGACTTGCACAGCCCGATGGCGGCAAAGTAGTGAAAGGCGATACCATAAAAATTGGCTACTACACGCAAGCCGGCATGAAGCTGAAAGACGACAAGCGTGTTATAGAAGTGCTAAAAGATATTGCCGAATTTATTCCGCTGAAAGGAGGTAAAACATTAAGCGCTTCGCAGCTTTTAGAAACGTTTTTGTTTGATGGCGAAACACAGCACACGTTTGTTTCTAAACTGAGTGGTGGCGAAAAACGCAGATTGTATTTGCTGACAATTCTTATCAGCAATCCTAACTTTTTAATTCTTGATGAGCCTACCAACGATTTAGATATTCTTACGTTGCAAGTGCTCGAAGATTTTTTAGATGATTTTCCCGGCTGCGTTTTAATTGTATCGCACGACCGCTATTTCATGGACAGGCTTACACAGCATCTTTTTGTTTTTGAAGGCGAAGGCATTATCAAAGATTTCAACGGCACTTATTCTGAATATCGTGCTATAGAAGATTTGAAGAAAGAAGAAAAATATGCGCCCAAGAAAAAAGAAGAAAAGGTAGCTGCGCCTGTTGTTGCCACTACCGAAAAGAAAAAACCAAGCTATAAAGAACAGCGTGAATTTGATTTGCTGGAAAAAGAAATACCCGAACTGGAAAAAGAAAGAAACCGCTTAACCGGCTTGCTTAGCAGTGGCGCATTAGACACTAACGAGTTTCAAAAAATAGCCAACGATTTAGGAAAAGTTGTAGAACAACTGGAAGCCAAAGAATTGCGCTGGTTAGAGTTGAGTGAGTTTATGGGGTGAAGCAGCAGGTGCAACTTTTCAATAATTCCGGCTTTTTCTAATTGTATATTTAACTAATTAAATGCTATTGGAATAATGATGATTAGTTGAACTGTATACTTAGTAGTCTAATAGTTCTTCCAACATCCCTCCAAATCTTGCCTTTGCCAAAAAATTTTGTTCTAAAGAAATCGTAGTGTAGGAAAACATTTTTGAAATAGCTGAAAATTATTCAAATGTTATTCGCTTAACCAATGGCGATGGGGATTTAAAGAACAATGAATACAAGCTGCAATGAAAATTGTTTTTGAATTGTCATCAATGGTGTAATGAATCATAAAAGGATACTTCTTTAAGGGAAAACAATGCACCGCATCGTATCTTATTTGGAAATATGGATTTGATGAAATTGATTTTAAACCGGTTTTCACTTCGGCATAAAATTTCTTTCCCAAGCCTTTCTGTTGTTCGTTATACCATTTTTTCGATTCTTGAATATCAAGCAGAAACCTTTCTGAAAAATACATTTTATAAGGCATCTTCTGTACAGATTAGCTGTCTAGTTCTTTCATCACGTCATCCCAGGTAAGCATTTTTTCAGGATGTTTTTTTGCTTCTGAAATTCTTTCCCTCACAATGTCTTTATGCCATTCGGGTATAGGAATTTCCTTAGCTAAACTTTGTTTCTTTGAACTATACTCTAAAAGCGATTTGAATGCCATAATTAAATCAGCATCATTTATCTGTTGCAGTTTTTCTATAATTCTGGCTTTTTCTAATTGTATATTCATGAAACTAATTTAACTAATTAAATGCTATTGGGATAATGATGATTGGTTGAACTGCAATATTTAATAGTCTAACAACGCTTCCAACATCTCTCTAAACCTTGCCTTTGCCAAAAAATTTTGTTCCAGAGGAACAGCAAAAGGCACCGGTGTATCTAACGAAGCGCAACGCATTACAGGTGCATCTAAATACTGAAAACAATGTTGTGAAATCCATGCCGCTATTTCACCACCAATACCGCCAAACAAAGTGTCTTCATGCAGAATAATTACTTTACCTGTTTTCCGGACAGTAGCCCGAATAGCATCATAATCTAAGGGCAGCAATGTTCTCAAGTCTAAAATATCAGCCCTAACTTCTTCTCCTTTGAAGAGGGCTGGGGTGAGGTATTCCAACGCCCACGAAACACCTGCCCCATAAGTAATAATAGAAACTTCATTGCCTTCTGCCACTAATTTCGCTTTACCGATTTCTTCAGTATAATAATCATCAGGAATTTCACCAACAGAAGAACGATATAAGTATTTATGCTCGAAAAACATTACAGGATTTGGGTCTTCAATAGCAGCAAGCAGCAAGCCTTTTGCATCGTAAGGATTTGAAGGAAAAACCACTTTCAATCCGGGAGTATGGGTAAACCAGGCTTCATTACTTTGCGAATGAAAAGGGCCTGCGCCAACACCCGCGCCTGTGGGCATACGCACTACTACATCTGCATGCTGACCCCAACGCCAATAGCTTTTCGCAAGGTTATTGACAATGGCATTAAAGCCCGATGATACAAAATCGGCAAACTGCATTTCAATAACACTCTTCATGCCTTTTACACTCATGCCCAAGCCCGCACTCAATATTGCGCTCTCACACAACGGTGTATTGCGCACACGCTCTTTACCAAATTCCTGCACAAAATTTTCAGTAATCTTAAACACACCACCATATTCGGCAATATCTTGTCCCATTAATACCAGATTATCATGCTTACGCATAGATAATTTTAGCGCATCTGAAACAGCATCAACCAAACGCTTTTTGGTTTTGTTTTCAGAAACAGGTTTTGTTTCAGCATAACTGTGTGGCGCATAAACTTCCTGTAGTTCTTTTGTTGTATTCGGAACTACTTCAGGTTCATCAAAAGCAATTTTCAACCCTGCTTCTATTTCAGCATTAATTTCATTTTTCAGTTGCTCAATAAATGCCGTGTCAATAATATTTTTATCTAAAAGAAATTTCTCAAAGTTGGAAACCGGATCTTTTTGTGCCCATATTTCAAACAATTCTTTAGGAACATACTTAGTGCCCGAAGCCTCTTCATGCCCGCGCATACGAAAGGTCATACACTCAATCAAATAAGGCTGCGGTTTCTTCAGTATTTTTTCTTTTACCTCCTGAATGGTTTCAAAAACTTCCAGAATATTATTGCCATCAATCACTTTGCTTTTCATGCCATAGCCTTTGGCTCTATCGGCCAATTGCTCACATCTGAATTGCTCGTTGGTGGGTGTAGATAGCCCGTAGCCGTTATTTTCTATAATAAAAATAATGGGTAATTCCCACACGGCAGCGACATTTAACGCCTCATGAAAATCGCCTTCACTCGTACCGCCATCGCCTGTAAAAGCAACGGTGATTTTATTTTCTTTTTTCAGCTTAGCTGCTAACGCAATGCCATCGCCCACACAAAGCTGCGGCCCTAAATGCGAAATCATTCCTACTATATGATACTCATTGGTGCCGAAGTGAAAAGAACGTTCCCTGCCTTGCGAAAAGCCGCCCATTTTGCCTTGCCATTGCAGAAATAATTTAGACAGAGGAATATTACGCGAAGTGAAAATGCCCAAGTTTCTATGCAAAGGAAGAATGTATTCATCACTATCCAATGCTTCTGTAACGCCAACTGAAATAGCCTCTTGCCCGATGCCTGAAAACCATTTGCTCACTTTTCCCTGCCGCAAAAGAATTAACATTTTTTCTTCTACCAATCGGGGTTTCAGAATAGCTTTATACAGATGCTTTAATGTTTCTTCGGAAATATGTTTGGTGTGGAATTTCATGTTGGATAATTTCTTTTAGGCGTTTTATAGTTAATAATCCTTTATATGTGTCTATTCTTTAAATACTTTGAAAATTTGATTAGTTTCTTTTGAAACTATTGAAACAAAGTAGAAGCCATCTGACACATCAAAGTTTATCATTGCTTTATTTGTATATGTGAAATTATTTTGCATGACCAATTTCCCTGACAAATCATAGATATTGATTGTAAAATTTGAATATATTTTATCTAATTGAATATTTAAAAAGTTTTTAACGGGATTGGGGAATAGTCGGGTATGTGTACCTGAATATTCATCAACACCACTTAAAAGGTTGATATTAAAACAAGACGATGTGTCTGTACACCCTTTTTCATTGATTATGACTGCGTAACTACCATTGAGAGATGCTATAAATATTTTTCCTGTGTCGTTTATAAGCGGCAAATCGCTATTACAATTTAGCCACTGATAGGTAACATTATCTGCATTGGAGATGAGTGTATCACCTAACTGCCGAACAGATGTGTCGGGCTGAATTACGCCTACCTTTAAAATGATTGTTGTATCGCAGGCATTTTCTGACACTGTTAAATAATAAGTGGAGTTAGATATTGGATTTACTGTTATAGTAGAACTAGTATCACCTGTACTCCATATGTAATTTAAGCCACCAATTATACTAAATGTAGCAGCGGATCCGCTGCAAATTGTATCAGAAGAAAGGGTGACAATAGCATTGGGTTTTGAGGAATCAATATAAACTTGAATGGTTTGGTCAAAGCTTGTGCCGCAGGCTTCTTGTGCATTAATGGCTATACTTCCTGAATTTCCATTTAGATTCACCAATATTCTGTTTGTGCCTTGACCAGAGATTATAGAAACACCATTAGGAACTGTCCAATTATATGAAATACCTGCATAATTAGTATAAAACTCTATTTCGTCTGTATTATAGCATACTGTGTCATTTCCAATAATTGAACTAAAAGGTTCAGATGGTGAGCACAAGAATTTAGCTATATAAGGATTTTGATTGTAATTACCTCCTCCGAAGGTTGGTTGAAATGCGTTTGGTGTAGCTATACCACTAATTGACGCTGTTGCTCCTGACAAGTAAATATTGCCCAACAAATCAACAGTGCAGCTGTATGCTTCATTTCTTCCACCATTAGAAGTAGCCCCTCCATAATATGTACCCCATTCCAATCTCCCAAATGGATTAAACTTAGCAAGAAAAGATGAAGAAGCACCATTGCAACAAAAATTTGTGTTGAATGCTCCTTGAGTCGCAATTCTATTGTTAGATTCGGTTGTTCCGCATATATAAACATTATTGTTCCTGTCAGTAACAATATTTCTTATTGTTTCTGTCTTGTTACCACCATAAAATGTAGACCACAACCGATTCCCATTTTTATCAAACTTAGCTAACAAGGCATCTGAAATACCTGAGCTTGCTAAGTTGTGCTGATGGGAGCCTGTCGTTGTTACCAAACTATCAGATCCTGAGCTTCCCCCTATAAACACATCATTTTGACTGTCAGTAGCGCATGCATATATAAACTCATTATTGTTCCCACCATAATAAGTACTCCAAATTCGATTTCCGTCTTTATTAAATTTTGCCAAAAAGCCGTCATCTCCACTATTTAAGCTTTGCTGAAAACAATTCGGTGATACGATTTTAGTTGTAGATAATGTCCGCCCTGTTATAAATATATTTTCATCACTGTCAACAGCACTTGAATAACACCAATCGCCTTTTTCACCTCCATAATAAGTTCCCCATAAACGGGAGCCATTACCGCTAAATTTAACAAGAAAGGCATCATAACCTCCTCCATGAATACTCTGATAAGAGGCAATTGATGCTATGCGACTTGTTGACTGTGTTACTCCTGCGATATGAACGTTTCCGCTTTTAGATACTTTGCAAGAATAACCTTGAGTAACTGCTCCTCCGAAATACGTACCCCAAATCCGCACCCCATTTTTATTGAATTTTACCAGAAAAGCATTAATGCTCCCAATTAAATTTGATTGAAATGCGCCTGAAGTTGCAATTGCGGTGTTAGACCATGTTTCGCCAGTAATAAACACATTATTATTAGAATCAACTGCACATGAATTTGATATATCTATTCCACTACCTCCATAGTAAGTAGCCCAAAGTCTATTGCCTACACTATCAAATTTAGAAATGAATCCATCTGTTGCCTCTCCCCCATATGATGTTTGATGAGAACCTGTTGTTGCAAGATTTACTAAGCTACTAAACTTTGTATATCCTGTAAGGTAAACATTGCCTTCCTTATCAGCAACACAATCATATCCTCTTTCTCCTGGATGATAAGTCCCCCAAGTTCTTATCGGAGGATCAATGAGCAAGGGTGCATTTATATCTGCATCTTTAATTTCAAACGAAATAATATTTTCGTTTAAAACCCAATCTATATCAAGTACTTTGTCGTTTTGAAATGCCTTTGGTTTCTCCTCTATTATTCTACCTAAAGGCGTGTGGATAATAATGTTCCCTTCATTGTCTTTTTCAATGCTTTCTGCTCCTTCGATTTTCATTTTTATCTGCCTGTAGTCATAGCCGGCTTTAACTAAAAAATCATAATTCAATACATTATCTCTATCCAAAAACAGTAAATCTATTCCGTTGTAGAAATCTTTATAAGCTAGCTTACTATATCCTTTTACATACAAGACACCATCGGGACAAGGAAATAAGTAAAAATTTTCATAATCGGATAATTCGCCTTCTGGAACTATGAGAAAGTTTTGATTTGAGTTGAGCCATTGAACATCTACCCGATAAATTTCGAACTGACTTGAGTAAATAGGTTCCTCAAACTTATCATAATGAACAGAACTATAATTTTTACAAGAGTGATCTTCTTTATATAATTGGTAATGCAAAGTATTTTTTCCAATGAAAAAATTCATTGTCCCATTTCTACCATAATATAAAATATCGGTTCGGGAGTTATAATACTGGTTGTAAACTTGCCCTTTATTTTCTGTGAAACGGATAGAAGAATTATTTTTATTTTCAAATTTATTCTGCAATGGATTGGATGCAAAGGTCTTAAAAGAAAGAAAGAATACAATCAGCAGAGAAAAATCATATAAATAACTCATCGCTTTAAATTAATTATAATTCTGTTATACAAATCCGTAAAAGGCATTTAAGTTACCATTAAATACAACTACTTTTAACTGATCCTTATATCTTGTCCATTTTGATATGCTCATCAACAATTACCAATTTTATCTACTCTTGTCTGATGTCTGCCTCCTTCAAAAGTTGTGTTCAGGAAC
>CAYSGX010000086.1:0-10095 GCA_964430605.1 uncultured Chitinophagaceae bacterium | reverse complement strand
AGAAATTTTTATTTCTAAAGGACTGTAGCCTACAAAATTTACCACCAATGTATAAGGCAATTTTTCAGGTGTATTTATTTTATAACGGCCTTCTAAATCTGCAACGGCATAAGCAGATGAGCCTTTAATAATAATGGTTGCTGCGGGAAGCGGCTCGCCAGCACTGTTTTTAACAATACCTTCCAATACTTTTCCTTGCGCAAAAGAAAACATTGGCGAAGCCAGCGAGAATAGTATTAGCAGCAGTCTTAATCGTGAAATAAGAGAACTTTTCATAAATCTGTTTTAATTAGGTTAAATTTTTTTAGTTGATACTGAAATTGATTTTTTAGGAAAGGCTTTACGCCATAAAAGGCTGAATACAACAGTAGGGTCTTACAAATAATCGGTATAGTTTCATAGGTTGTTTTTTTTATAACCGGAGGCAAAAGTAATAATACTCTACATATTTTATAGGCTATAAGGATAAAAAATGTATTTTTTCTGAAATTTATTCTGAATGCCAATGAAATATGGTGGTTTAGTAATCCGATACATCGTGAAAAAATATCAATTACTTGGTGGCGGACAAGACAAACTGTTTATTTGGAAGTTTCTTTGGGGATATTAGACATTTGTAATGTTTAATTTCGTATCGTAGGTTCTGCGCACCTTAAACAAGAAAAATTTAAACCGGATTAAAAATCCTACGATAAGAATTCGGAATTGCAAATTCCGAATAGCAAGGTTGTGCAATAGCCACCCGTGTTATGCCTTCGTGCTTTCATTCTCGATATTCATTTTAAGGTCAATAAGTCGCTGTTTTACGTTTGTCTGCAAGTTGCTTTTTATAAATTTTGTCAACATGTTAAAAGGAAACCTAAGTGAAAACGAATATAAAAAAATAACTTCTGTCTTGTCGCTTGATATTTCCTTAAATGTCCATGAGCCTAAAAATGATTTAAACATAAAAGGTCCGTCTGTCATTTTAATTGCGGTTACTTTTGGTCGGTTGTAAGTAACATATTCTGTCACCATACTAAGTCCATTTTTGGCAACACAATAGGCTTTAACTCCTTTGTTTGCTGTTGTAGCACCGTCAAGTAAGTCAGCAGTTTTTAAAAAGGTGTCCCATTTTAGCCGTTTATTGTAGTCTTGCGTAAAATCAAAAACTTGTTCTGGTCTTTCGTCAATTATGATGGCCTCTGTGAATTTGACTGCCTCCATTTACTCAGAATTTTTCTTAATTGAGGTCAGTAAATAGCGTTGAAACATTTTTAAAATTAGCCTTACTGGAATATTGAACAAAAAATACAGTCGTCTGTCAATACTATAAGTTGTTGTAAGTTTTAAAGTTGTCGTTTGTCCGCTTGTTGTCAAATAGTAAGCACCGAATGGAATTTGGAAAACACCTTCCGAAAGTTCAAAAAAGTAACAAACTCTAAATCCTTTTTCAGGGTTAAATGAAAAAGCGTATTCCGTTAAGGGTTTCCAAACTAATATTTCTTGCATAAACTTTTTGCCGCTATCAAAATATGCTATCCGTTTACCGCCTTGTCCTTCCAAAATAATATCAGCTTTCAATGGTTTTGGAATATTGAGAAGTTTAAAAATAGTCGGGTCTGAAAACTGTTCAATTTTCACATTGGTGATGTTGTCCCAAATAGTTTCTGGTCGCCCCATAATGTCAATTGTCGAGCCAAGTGTCTTAACGATATGTCTGCTTTTAGTTGTCAACTTTCGTCTCGGTTTCGGTCGTCATAGCATGAGGCATAACGTTTTGCAGCTACCCGAAGGTGGCGATTTCGAAGCACTTCACTGTCAACCAAGCAGAAACTTTGATAGAAGCACAAAGCTTGGTTTAACCACTGAACCGCCACTTTTGGGTAGGTGCTGTTATAAGCCGTTTTTTCTTTCATTGTCTTACAGGTGTCAAGTAACAATTATTGTCAACCGTTACAACTGTTAATATTTGTCCTTCTACTTTGTCTTTCCATTTTAATTGGTCAAGTTTTTCGTATTGCTCGTCAAGTTTGTCGGCAATAGAGTTAAGTTGAAATGAGGGAAATGTCATTTGCACTGTCCCAATACCACCTTGAAAATTCGGGACTTTATTTATTAAGTCTTTATAGTCTGTGTATGGAGAAATTAGGTCTGAAGTATGGGCAAGCATTGTTATTGCTTTGTCATAAAGTTCTTTGATTTCACCAATGTCTTTTGTTTCCGTTGACTGAAAAATCCGTTGTCCTTTTATGTTTTTGGTATAGCGAAATGAAGATGCTTCTGTCGAGCCGAGTTGATTGATTAATATTGTCGTTTGATTATAATAATTATCAAATTCGGTTACCAAATCATTGTCAAAATGCAGTTCAGTATTTATTGTGTCGAAATGAGCTTTAAATTCAACGTGTAGTTTTTGTAAGTCGTGACAGCCAAGTATTTTTTTGCTAGTCTGTCTGTTGCTGTATGGTTCAAAATATTCAAAATTGCTTTTGTAGCCAAGTTCAAGAGAATGTCGCATCATATATAATACTGGGTGAGCGACAACGTCAATGCGTGTCTTTGTGGCCTTTAAGTCTTTGATTATAATATTGATTGCTGTTTCATATTCTCCTAATAGTCCCATTTCACTGAACACGTGTCCAACGTAAGCCGTAAATTGGTATCTCTCATGTTTATTCTTTATATCTATTTTTTCTGGTGTCATTTAAAATGGCTTATCTAAAAATCTCCTTTTTTCATTTCGTTTTTTAATTTGTAACTGGGAGTGAAAACTAACCAATAGTAAGTATTATAAAAGTCGCTATTGCAGGGAGGGTCATAAGAAGATTTTGTTTTTACATTTTGGTATTGATTAAAATAAAAAACAGCATCTGTTCTTTCATTCTCATAGTTAAGCCCAATACGTTCGCAATTAATGTCATTAGCCGCTTTTTCAATTTTGTCAGCCGTTTCCTTTGTAAGGTTACAATTCGAGTATCCGACTGGATAAACATCAGAACAATTAACTAAATACCAACCCATATCACATTTCATCCCTTTACTTTTAAGAGCTTCAAAAACAAAATTTGTATATTTAATTTTGTCGTAAAGGGGAATTATATTCGTGCAGGTTCCCCGCGAAAAGTCTGCGTTATACCCATACATAATATACCGAACTTCAGTCAGCTTAGCATTAGTGAAGCTATAAAGGATAGTAGCTTTCTGTCCGTTGCTTAATTCAACATTTGAATATTTTAGTTCGTCTGCTTTTGTCTCTGAGGGTGTCAAAGGGTACTCTGAAGCCATTACTTCACTAATTGCCATTCCCCATTTTGTTTTTCTCACGTCATATTGTTCTTGTGCAACTGATGTTAGTACCAAGAAAAGTAAAATTGTTGTTGTAATCGTTTTCATTGTTCGTTCTTTTTAAAATGGCTTATAACTCACTTATACCCAAAACAAAACCTTCGCCAATGCCGCCAAATTGGAGAGATAGGCGAAGGTTTAGTTCGCACCATCAAATATATTGCTATATTATAAATAGTCAAATGAACTAATAATTTTCGCCTTTATAACTTAAAAAACGCTGAAATTTCATTTTTTCACCTCGCTTGGCGCAAAGCCAAAATGTTGGGTAAAACATTTAGTAAAATATGACTGGCTGCTGAAGCCTGTTTGATAAGCCGCTTCGGTAACATTAGCGGCATTTGTTCGCAATAAGATTATTGCTTTTTCTAACCGCACCGAGCGCATCAGTTGCGAAGCAGTCAGGCCTGTTAGCGCTTTTAATTTGCGATGCAATTGTGCCCGGCTTAAAAATATTTTTTCCGCAAGTTCTTCTATACTGAAAGTTTCATCGTTCAGCCTTAGCAACACTTGCTCTATTACTTGTTGCACAAATTTATCGCTGGTGTTTAAAATTGAGCTTCCGGTTTCTGTTACAACTTCAGAAGATTTAACAACAGCGGTTCTTTGATATGCTTCGTGCAGCCGCTTTTGAGTAGCCAGTAAGTTTTTGATTTGCAACAATAATTCTTTGGCAGCAAAAGGTTTGGTTAAATAAATATCGGCACCTTTTTCAAGCCCTTCAATCCTGCTTTCTAATGAAGATTTTGCGGTGAGCATCATCACCGGAATATGGTTGGTGGCAATCCCGCTTTTCAGTTTTTCGGTAAGTTCATAACCATCCATATCGGGCATCATTACATCAGTGATAATAATATCAGGAATATGCTCATGTGCCTGTTCCAAGCCTTCATTACCATTGCTTGCTTTTATAATGGTGTAATTTTCTTTTTTCAGAATAGTGGCAATGTAATCTGTCATTTCAGCATTGTCTTCAACAACAAGTATGTTGGGGTTTTCGTCTGAAATATTTTCTGCCGCTTCGCCTGCAACAGCATGTTCGTCTTTTGTTTCAAAAGGCAACTCAATGATAAATGTTGTGCCTTTATTCTTTTCACTGTTTACACGAATATTGCCGCCATGCAACTCAATTAATTCTTTTACCAGCGAAAGCCCAATGCCTGTACCTTGTTTATTATTTTCTTCGCTTTTGTAAAACCGTTCAAAAACATGTTTAATATCTTTTGGGGCAATGCCAATGCCTGTATCGGCAACAATAATATTTAAAATATTTTCTTTGGTATGCTGAAGTGTAACTTTTATAGTGCCTTGCTCTTCTGTAAACTTTACGGCATTAGATAATAAATTGAATAGCGTTTTTTCTACCACATCTTTATCGAAAAAAATGCGTGTTTGTTCAAGGTAATTTTCAAACGATAATTTTATTTTTTTCTCCGCGGCCAATGGCTGAAAATAAGCTATGATTTCACTTACAAACCCGGCAATATCGCCATAGCTTTTGTTGAGTTGCATTTTACCCGATTCCAGCTTTGAAACATCGAGCAATTGATTTACCAACTTGAGTAACTGCTGCGAATTACGTTGCGCCATGTGCAACATGTCTTGCACAGGCTTTTCATTGCTTTCTTCTATTGCTTGTTCTATAGGCCCTGAAATAAGTGTTACTGGCGTTCTAAATTCATGTACAATATTTGAGAAGAATTTTGACTTGGCTTTTTCCAGGGCTTCTTTCGCTTTTCTTTTCTGAAAAAAGTAACCCGCCCACAACGCAATGAGCATTAAAATAATTACGCCTATAGCAGCAAATTGATACAACCGGTTTTCACTTTTTATCAATTCCAATTGCTGCAATTCTATTTGGCGTTCTTTCTTTTCACTTTCATATTTCTTTTCCAGTTCAGCAATTTGTTTTTGGCTGTTTTCGTTTATCACCGAATCTTTCAACTCATAATATAGCTTGTAGTATTTTAACGCATTGGTAAAATCGCCTTTGGTTTCATAGGTTTCAGAAAGATTGGCATAAGCCTGTTTTTTATGTGCTGCCGCACCTATTTCTGTAGATATTTTCAGGCTTTCAAAAAAGTTGGCTAATGCTTTATCATGCTGCTCTTGTTCGTAGTGTACTATGCCAAGGTTTAACAATATTTCTGATTTGCCAAGCGGAAGATTCAGTGAATCATATATGCTATAAGCCTTATTGTAGTATTGTACTGATTCTTTTCCATTACCATTTTTCTTGTGCAACAGTATTGCCATATTATTGTAAGCCGCTGCTAAATTTTTAAAGTTTTTCAACTCAATATTGATAGCGATAACCTGCTCATAATATTTAAAAGCCTCATCAAATTTTTCAAGCCTTACATAGGCTACCGCAAGATTATTGAGGGTGCCTGCCAGTTCTTTTGGCTTGTTTGATTTTCGTTTTATTACTAATGCTCTTTCCCAATATTGAACCGCTTTCTCAAAATCTTTTTGATAAAAATAAACCGAACCAATATTGTTAAGCACATGCGCTATTCCTTTATCATCTTGTAGTGATTCAAATATATTGAGCGACCGGATAAAGTTTTCCATCGCTATATCATAATTGCCCGCATAATCGTGTGCAATGCCCAAAGTAGTAATGGCTTCAGCGAGCAATAAAGAATCTTTTAATTTTTCGGCTTCTTTAATGGCGGTAGTAGCATAGGTTATAGATTCATTCAAATCTTTTTCCTGATACTTATATGAAAGTGCTATAAGTGTGTTTACTTTTTCACTACCGGAAGTTTTTGGCAGTACATTTTGCAGGCTGTCTGTTTTAGCTTGATTGTTGCCCAACAAACTAAACCCGCTAAACATTAATACTAAAAAACAATTGCCGCTTATAATCTTCTTCATATACTGAAATGAAGTTAACTACTAAAATGCAAAACGCCCTTCACTTGTATGAAAGGCGTTGGGATAATTATTTAATTAAAATGTTATTGTGCTGTTCCACAACGGATTTTGGTGAGCAAGCTACTCTTCTTTTAGCCTGCGGAAGAAACATTCTTCTTTTGAAGATATGTACTTGCTATAGTTGGCAATTTTGTTGTAAAAGTTTTCGTTTTCATCATTAATCGTATTTACGTTTAATAAACCATTTATCGTTTAATGTGAATCCCAAATAGGTTCTGAAAAAGTTTTCTCTTATTAAATTATTTTCGGTAGTGCCTCTTTGGCCTACTTCGCAGCCTATATTAATGAATGAGAAAGAGCCTTTCATGGCTATACCTAAGCCAAAAGTTATACCATACTGTGAAATCTCTGAACCATTCAGCACTAAAGAGGCTGTTTCATAATGCCCGCCTACTCTGTAATGGGTTCTTTTAAAGAAATTAGGCTTGCCTTTAAAATTAGGCCTCAGCTCAGTGCCTACATTAAATCTAAGGCTGTTTTGATGTATTGCCGCGGGGTTTAAAAAATCGTTAAATGAACTCCATTCTTTCAAATGCACATCAGCCGACAATAAAAAATTTGAGCCGTTTTTAATCATAAAGCCTCCACCATATTCTAAAGGGAAGTTTCTTTTAATTTTTGTTTCGCCCGAATCGAAAGTAGTATCAACTACAAATACTCCTGAAGTTGTAACCTGAAACCTGTCCCAAACATCGCTGTAAGTACCACTAACTCCGAATGGCAAAAATGCATCGAAGCCCAATACTGCTTCCCATTTTTTAGGCAGCCTGATAGTGTATTGAAGCCCGGTGTTCATAGCAATATCGCTGGTGCGCAACACTGTATTTTTTCTGGTGCCGAAATAATTAGCAGTTCCTGTAAAATCAACAAACTCTACATACCTGTTTCTTCCGAATAAATAAACAGCATTGGCGCCAATGGAAATGCTGTGCTTCGCGGTATCGTTTTTCATTGGGAAACGAACACCTGTTCCTGCATATAACTGATAAGTAGTGCCACTGCCGTTAAAGGCTCTTTTATATGGCGTGTTGTCGGGCGAAAGCGTATCGGCTAATTCAAAATTATATTTCACGGTGCTGTATGGAACCAAGCCTGCACTAATGCCCACCCCTTTTTTAACCGGAAAAGCCAAAGCAAAGAAATCTATTAATCCGGCAGTGGCTTTTGTGCTGCTGTTATCGGTTGTAAAAGTTTTAGAGCTAATGCCCATGCCACCTTCTAAAGTAGTAAGCTGCAATGCGCTGTATGATGCGGGGTTGGCAAAATTAATATGCACCGGGTCTCTGTAGGCTGAAGTGATTCTGCCCATGCTGGCCTGTGTAGTAAAGCCTGCGCCTCTTAAATCGCCTAACCCATATTTTGAATAAGGTGCAATTTCCTGTGCTTCGGCACAAAGAAAAGATACTGCAAAAAGAAAAATCAGCAAAAGCTGTTTAGGCAACATTATAAGTTAAAATTTTATTTAAGCCTCTTAAAACCAAATTTGGAACGGCAAATATCTTATAATTAAGGCGGGTTTCAAAGAAAGGCGCGTCTCCACCTGTGAGCAACACCTGTAAACCGGAATACGATTTGGCGTAAGAGTCAATAATATATATCATTTCGCCTACTGTACCATTAATTACGCCACTTAAAATACTTTGTTCGGTATTCTTTCCCGTTAAGTAATCAATAGGTTCTTTTTTCAGCAAAGGCAAGCGGGCTGTAAAATTATGTAATGCTTTAAATCGCATAGAAATGCCGGGCGAAATACCTCCGCCTAAAAATTCTTTTTCGGCAGTAATAATATCATAAGTAATAGAAGTGCCGGCATCTATAACCAGGCAATTATTATTTGGAAATAAATCTACAGCCGCTGCCGCGGTGGCAATGCGGTCTCTTCCTAAAGTTTCGGGTGTTAAATAATTTAGTGTAACGGGCATTTTTGTTTCGTGCGATAATTTTACAAAACGTGTATTGCTTCTCAAAAAATCGTCTATGCCTGTATCATAAAAAGCAACATCGGCAATAATGGCATTTTCGATTTTGCAGGTATGAAATAATTCTTTCACATCATTAATGGTAAGTGGCGCATAGTTTTGAAACTGAATTATTTTCCCGCCATCAAATACACCAATTTTGGTTTGATTATTACCTACATCTATAGCGAGATTCATTTGTTGTCGGGTTGATTATGATTGTAAATTTCCTGTATTTCACCGGAAATAATAACTCTTAGTTTTTCCTGAAAATGCTTTGCCGCATGAATCATGCCGAAAGCCACTGCTTCAATATTTATAGAGCGGTATTTCTTTAACTCACCAAACAACAGATGATTGAAAACTTTAAATGCCACAATAGCCGCTTTTTCGCCCGGACGATTTTCCTGCCTGTCGCCTACCAATAATGAAGGCTGAAAAATAAACAGATTGGGAAGTTGTAAAGATTTAAGTTCGTTTTCAATTTCACCTTTTACTCTGTTGTAGAAAACAGGAGATTTTGCATCTGAACCCAATGCGGTAACAATTAAAAATTTTTGTGCGCCATTCTGTTTGGCAATTTTTCCTAAAGCTAAAGGATATTCATAATCTACCTTTTTGAAGGCAGCCTGCGAACCTGCTTTTTTAATGGTTGTACCCAGCGCACAATACACATCAACCGCTACCATTTGCGCGGCATAATTTTCCAATTTATCATAATCAATCACCAATTGTTCTACCCGGCTATCCTTTATAGCAACAGGTTTTCTTATCAATACAATTATCTTACTGTAGTAATTGGTTTTTAATAATTGCTCTAATAAACTATTACCTACTAATCCTGTTGCACCTGCAATAAGGGCTGTTTTATGGTTACTCATTTAATAAATGGCTATTTACAATCTTTAATACTGCGACAACTTGTCGCAGTATTGAATGGGTGGATAAATATAACTTCATTTAAATAAACCTCACTCTGCAAATACAGACCACTCAAATTACTAACTTCGCCCCCGTGGAAATTACTGTTACAAAAGTTATTATTTTATTGGTTGTGGGCTTGCTGGTGGGTTTCATAAATGTTATTTCGGGGGGTGGCTCACTCATTTCTATTCCCGCTATGATTTTTTTAGGCTTGCCTCCAAATATTGCTAATGCGAGTAGCCGTGTAGGCATTTTATTTCAGAATATTGTTGCGGTTCAGGTATTCAACAGTAAGGGATTTAAGAACGATACATTCACTTATTGGCTTTCTGCTTCGGCTTTAACAGGAAGTATTTTTGGAACTTTCCTGGCTGTAAAAGTTGATAATGATACTTTCAATATTGTGTTGGCCATTATGATGCTGATAATGTTTGTGCTAATAATGATAAACCCAAAACACTTTCATAAAAATGCGGGCGAAAATATTTCAGGCGGAAGAAAATGGCTCTCTGTTATTGCTTTCTTTTTTATTGGAATTTACGGTGGGTTTATTCAGGCCGGCACCGCGATATTGATGATGGCTGTGCTGAATTTAGTGAACAACTTAAACTTGATAAAAGTAAACTACATGAAAGTTTTTGTGGTGCTGGGCATGAATATTTTATCGCTCATTATTTTTCAGTGGAAAGGGATTATTAACTGGCAGTTTGGATTGGCAATGGCCATAGGCACAACCATTGGTGGCTATTACGGCACTATTTTCTCTATTGAAAAAGGCGAAATATGGGTGAGGCGCATTACACTGGCTACTATATTGGCAATGGCTATAAAATTATTGGCAGATTATTTCAGTTAATTATACCGAAACAACTTAGGGTTTGGAGAAACAGGGGTTTCCGAAATCTTTAAATTGTCTTATTATACAATGGGTTGAAACCCATCGCTA
>CAYSGX010000085.1:3676-10192 GCA_964430605.1 uncultured Chitinophagaceae bacterium | reverse complement strand
ATTGTCCAACCTTCCGGGCGATATTGTGTATCAAGCTGTTCATCACTTAAATGGTCAACCTCTTTTTTCAGAAGTACAGGGAATTGGGTAATATCCGAAATCCATTGTTTCAAAACTTCTCTGGTAATAATTTCAGGTATCTGAAATTGCCCAATCGGAAATTTTAGTTCTTCTAATGTCATAGGTTTATCCGTTTTTAAAGTGGCAAATAACAATCAGTAGTTATTCATTATACTGCTACATTGTATTCACGCAAAGCATCGTTAAGCGATGTTTTTAAATCGGTTGAAGGTTTGCGTTTGCCAATAATTAATGCACAAGGTACCTGATAATTTCCCGCAGAAAATGTTTTGGTATAGCTTCCGGGAATTACTACACTCCTTTCAGGCACATAGCCTTTATATTCCACAGGTTCGTTGCCTGTAACATCAAAAATTTTTGTGGAAGCAGTAAGCACCACATTTGCACCCAACACGGCTTCTTTCTTCACCTTTACACCTTCTACCACAATACATCTTGAGCCGATGAAAGCATTATCTTCAATAATAACAGGTGCCGCCTGCACAGGTTCTAACACCCCACCAATGCCCACGCCACCACTCAAATGCACCTGCTTGCCTATTTGAGCGCACGAACCCACAGTTGCCCAAGTGTCAACCATTGTACCTTCGTCCACATACGCACCAATGTTTACGTAAGAAGGCATCAGAATAACGCCTTTAGATAAATACGCACCGTATCGGGCCACGGCATGAGGCACTACGCGAACGCCCAATTCTTTATAGCCGCTTTTCAGCTTCATTTTATCGTGAAATTCCAGAATACCCACTTCAACGGTTTCCATGCGCTGAATGGGGAAATAAAGAATTACGGCTTTCTTTACCCATTCATTCACCTGCCAGTCATCGCCCGCAGGCTCGGCTACTCTAAGTTTTCCTTTGTCTAACAATTCAATTACTTCTCGAACGGCATCTTGCGTGTTTTTTTCATTCAGCAAATCTCTGTTGTTCCATGCCTGTTCAATTTTTTGTTGCAGTTGTTCCATTTTTATTAAAATATTTTCTGCAAAGAAAAAGTTAAATGTGTTGATATGAAAGAAAATGATGGGGTATTTCTGAATTGTGAGTAATTTATGGTAAAAAGATAATTATCGTTATAACCTGAATTCTCAGGTTTTTAAGTTTCGTACCGTGAAACAAAAAAGGCCGCTCATTGCTGAGCGACCCTTCTGAAAGTATTTTTAAAAGGAAATACTATTCTTCAATATCAATAGCGTTATCTACTAATACTCTTCCGCAGTTTTCGCAAACAATTACTTTTTTGCGTTGTGCAATTTCAAACTGGCGTTGAGGCGGAATTTTACTATAGCAGCCACCGCAAGAATCTCTATCTATTTTTACTACTGCCAAGCCGTTTTTATAGCCTTCTCTGATGCGAGTGTAGCCAATAATCAGACGCTCATCAATATCAGCTTGCGCCTTTTTAGATTTTTTCAACAAATCTTTTTCTTCTTTCTCTGTTTCGCCAACAATTTTATCAAGCTCTTCTTTCTTTGCCTCAAGCTCTTTCTTTTTAGCCGAAATCGCTTTTTTGGTTTCGTCCGAATATTCAGTTTTCAACTTAATTTGCTCCTGCGCTTCTCTGATACGCTTTTCGCTCAATTGAATTTCCAACTTTTGCAATTCAATTTCTTTGGTAAGCGCTTCGTATTCGCGATTGTTCTTAACGGTATCTAACTGCTTATTGTATTTTTTAATTAAAGCTTCCGATTCTTTAATACCGTTTTTCTTGTCTTCGATATAAGTTTCGGTTTCTTTAGTTTCTTCCTTAATTTTTTCCATACGGGTTTGCAAGCCGGACAATTCGTCTTCCAAGTCTTGCACTTCTATAGGCAACTCACCTTTAAGAATTTGAATGCGGTCAATTTCCGAATCAATTTTTTGTAATTCGTAGAGTGCCTTTAGCTTTTCTTCTACGGTAAGTTCTTTTACTGCTGCCATTTAAAAATAGTTTATTGGGTTTGTATTTATTTTTGAGAAAAGTGTTGCAAAGGTAGGCAATTTTTCTGATAAAAGCCGCTGAATTAACTCGGGAGTATATTGTTCACTTTCGTAATGCCCTATATCGGCAATCACTATTTTGCCTTCAGCATCGAAAAACTGGTGGTATTTAAAGTCGGCAGTAATAAATATATCGGCTTCGGCAACAATAGCATCAGGTAACAAAAAGCTACCCGAACCGCCACAAACGGCTACTTTTTTCACTATTTTCCCCAATAATGGGGTGTGGCGCACCATCGGGGCATTCAACTTGTCTTTTATGGTTTGTAAAAAGTTTTCTTCGGAAACAGGCTCAGTTAACTCGCCTACCATGCCCGAACCTACTTCTTGCCATACATTTTCGAGCATATAAATATCATAAGCTACCTCTTCATAAGGGTGAGCGGTTTTTAAAGCCTGAATAATTTTGCCCTCGGAATAAGCAGGAAAAACCACTTCTATCTTTTGTTCCTGAACTGTAGCGGTTTTGCCGGGCTCGCCAATAGTGGGCTTAGATTGCTCATTGCCTTCAAAAGTGCCTGTTCCGGCTATATTAAAACTGCATTTAGTATAATTATTAATATTGCCTGCACCTGCTGCAAATAGCGCATTCCTCACTGTTTCGGCATCGGCTTCGGGCACATAGGTGGCAAGCTTTTTCAATAATTGTTTTTTAGGCGAAAGAATTTGCAGGTTTTTTAAACCCAGCTTCTCTCCTATTTTTTGGTTTACCCCTTGAGCTACATTATCTAAATTGGTGTGAATAGCATAAATGGCAATATCGTTTTTAATGGCTTTAATCACCGTGCGCTCAATATAATTCTTGCCATTCAACTTTTTTAAACCTGAAAAGACAATGGGGTGGTGCGCTATAATGAGGTTGCAGCCGGTGGCTATGGCTTCATCAACAACAGCTTCGGTAGAATCTAAACATAATAATGCTTTGGTTACTTCTTGCTGCGGGTTGCCTACAATAAGCCCGCAATTATCATAACTTTCCTGTAAGCTCAACGGTGCAAACGTTTCTAAACAGCGGGCAATGTCTTGTATTTTCATAACCGAGGCTTTTTTAATGAGTAGTGTAAAAATAGCTATCTTTTGGGCATTGTAATTTAAGAACGTTCATTGAGATGAAAGGGTATTTCACACAAAGACACTAGTACCGTTTATATTTCAATACTGTGCTAATGCTTTACGGTATTAACCATTGTAGATTTCAAAAGCCCTTGCACATAATCAGACCACTTTTGAAATGCAATTAGTATAACACAACCACAACAGCTAATTGATTATTTGATTTTATTACTGTTTTCTTTCACCCTGAATTTTACAATGCGTGCTATCAAATCATAAGGCATCGGTTTGTTTAGCGGAAATTGCACCGAGCCTTTACCTTGTTTGTAAGCCGAAAGTTCGGCTTCAAATGCTTTGTGCCCTGTAGGTGTTGCATAAAAGCCAATATGGTTTTTATATGCTGCAAAATATACCAATGGTTTTCCTTTGGTTTTGTATGCAGGCATGGCATAAGCCATACTTTCTGCCGCATCAGGCGCATTGCTTAATATCAGGTTTCTGATTTTTTTCAGAATACTTTGAGTCTTTTTCGGAAAGCCTGCTATATAATCATCAACCGTATTCATTACTGCTCGCAAATTTCTTTCAGCTTTTGTAATGCTTTTGGAAACATGTCAGAAAACATTTCTTCATATTGCTTGCTGATATCAAGCTCTACAGTAACTTCCGTTTTCCCGCCAGTCTCTTTCAAAATATAGTTTTCTTCTGCACCTGCCCATGCTTCTACCTGTTCGCCTTCGGTAATTTCCGTACCATCTTTCCTCACCATACCGATATGCCTGAATGACATGTATTCATTATCAGTCTTTTTGTTTATCATCGAAAGCTTTCGGTAGCATTATACCAAATTAATTAAATCTAAATGGTATTATTTCATAGAATGAAAACCGATGGTGTTGCCTTCGGTATCCATACCTATTCCACAAAAGCCATAATTACCTATTGGCATTTTCTCCTGTAATACTTTGCCTCCTGCCTGCTCCACTCTTGAAATTTCTACAGCACAATCTTCACAAGCAAAGTAAACCAGTGTGCCACCTGCTCCGGGTTTCATATTTTCCATTTTCACTAATGCGCCACTGATGTTAGGCCCGTTTTCAAGCCAGGGGAAACAAACCATTTGCATTTCGCCCATACCTTCAGGCATTTCCATATCGGTCATTTCAGCCTGTAATACTGCTTCATAAAACTTGCGGGCTCTGTTCATGTCTTCTACATAAATTTCCACCCATGTAAATACGTTTCTGCTCATAATTTTTATTGATTTAGGTTTTTGATAAAAACAAAAATAGATATACAGGCTGTATATCACCTTGCCATAAGACAAGAAATTATAGGGCACTCACTTCTTTTCTTATTCTGCTGAGCGAAGTATCGGTAATGCCCAAATATGAAGCAATATATTTCAGGGGCACTTGTTGAAATATTTCGGGTTTTTCATTCAGCAAATGAAGGTAACGGTCGGTAGCGGAATGGGTAATCATAGAAAGCGAACGTTGTTTAGATTTTAGTAATTCGGCAGAAAACCAGTTGCGCCCCCATTCGGTAAATCCCGGAATGGCATGAAACAATTCCTGAAACTTGTCAAAATCTAACTTCCAGCACACACAATCGGTCAGTGCCTGTATATTTTCTTTGGTAGGTATTTTTAAAAATATAGAGGCTACTTCAATAATCAACTCGCCTCGCGTGTGCAGCCCTGTAGTTATTTCATTACCCTCGTTGCTTACTGCAAAAGAGCGCACCATGCCGCTTTCCAAACAATAATATTCATTGGCAATGTGCCCTTGCTGAAGCAAAAAATCGCCTTTGCTGAAATGTACTTGGGTGTGTGCTTCAGCCAACTTTTTATGGTCGTTGCTGCTGAGTAAAGGGTGATTATATATTTCCTGAAGAAACATTTTTTAGGCTGAAGTTAGTTTTATCAAAAATAAATCTTTTAAGTGTTTAATCTCTGTAGTCATACGTGGAGAACTGCTTATAAAACATGGTGAACTACTCGTGAAATATGGAGAACCACTTGTGAAAGGTGGCGTACTGCCCGTAAAATAAAAATGGTCAGCTTTAAGTGCAGCGGCTACCACCCCATAAGGTGTATAATGTGAAAGAAAATATGATATATTTGGAAAGAAATAATACCTCATGTTATGGCGGTTATCTCTACTAAAATGAGTAGATAACTGCCATAATGTGATGGTTATATACAAGTTAGAAACAATATGAGTTGGAGCGGAGGAAACAATCGATATATTAAAAACTCCCACAAGTCGATTTCTTTAATTTAGTGATACAAGATGAATCCAACTCATACATATTTCTAACAACAAATATACAACATTTTTATCAAACAAAAAAATAAATTTGAAACTTTCTACCAAAAACGTTGTATATTTGCAAAACGTTGGCGGTCATTCTATGGCGACAGTGCAGCTTGACAATTAACCTGACAATAACAAGCATTATTTTGCATCAATGAACGAACTTGACGAACTCATAAAACACAGAAAAGAAAAAGTCCGACTGATGAAGTTGGACGGAGATAATTCTCATAAATTGCTCACTGACCTTTATGGCAGTCCGACACATTTTATTACGGAATTACTTCAAAATGCCGAAGACGAGGGAGCAAAAAACGTTTCTTTTGAACTCACAGAAAGCGAACTCGTTTTTTCGCACGATGCACCCAAACTTTTTGACTTTTTAGACATTAGGGCTATTTCAAACTTTGGGGACAACCAAGAGAAAAAAGAAAAGCCAAACGCAATTGGACGGTTTGGTATTGGTTTTAAATCTGTTTACTCCATTACTGATACACCAAGAATAATTTCAGCCGACTTTGATATAACTATTAAAGACTACAATGTTCCTGAAAGAACAAACGGACTAAATACTGAATATTTTAATGGGACTACAATAGTTTTACCATTCAAAGAAGATGAGGCAAAAAGATTGAAAACATTTGAACTGATAAGCAATGAGCTTTCAAACCTTAACCTGAATTATCTCCTATTCCTAACAAATATTCAATCAATAAAATGGCAAACTCCGCAAAATAGCGGGTTATATGAAAGAGAAATTAACGGAAAAGATAAAAGGTTCATCACTCTAAAATCTACAACTAAAACCATTAATTATCTTCTACTTGAGCAAAGCGTATCAATTGAAAATAAAAACCTTTCGATTAAACTTGCTTTTCAACTTGACGAAGTAAACAAAAGGAAAATAGTTGCTTGCGATAAATCACCACTATTTGTTTTCTTCCCAACAAAGATTGAAACAAATTTAAAGTTCTTGGTTCACGCACCATTCTACACAACACCGGCTCGTGAAAACATACAGGAAGGTGATAACATAATAAATATTGAAGCAGACCACAGAAACGAGCAACTTAGAAAAGAACTTG
>CAYSGX010000085.1:0-3666 GCA_964430605.1 uncultured Chitinophagaceae bacterium | reverse complement strand
GAACTTGGAAAATTACTATCTAATAGTTTGGAGTTATTCAAACGTCTCAAATTTTTAAATGTTGACCTTTTAAATGTTTTGCCAATTGATAAAAACCAATGTTTTCGCTCTGACATATACAAGGAACTTTACAACTCGGTAAAGACTACTCTTATTACGCCTGCAAATCAATTTTTGCCAAACGCAAATGGTGGTTTTTCATCTTCCAGCGAACTAATGCTATTAGGAAGTTCAGACCTTGCAGATTTATTAACTCCAAAACAAGCGAAGAAACTCTTTGGACGAAGTTTTTGGGTTAGCAAAAAAATAACAAATGACAAGACAAAAGTGTTAAGAGACTATCTCTACTATGACTTACAAATTCCTGAATTTGATTTAACTGGTTTTGCTTCCAAAATTGACAATTCTTTTATGACTGAACAGCCTGACAAATGGTTAATTCAGTTTTACAAGGCTGTAAACAAAGCCCCTGGTCTTTGGAGAGCAGGAACTAAACCTTCAAGCAATGGAATACTACGCAGCAAACCAATAATTAGAATTGAAAGCAACAATGGAACAAAACAAGTTATTCCCTTTCAATCAAATGGCAAACCCAATGTATTTCTACCAACTAAAGAGCATTCAAAATATGCGACAGTAAAAAGCAACATAGCAAAAAACAAAGAAGCTAGAAAATTTTTAGAGGATTTAGGATTAACTCCGCCTGATTTATTCGCTGAAATAAATGAGTTCATATTGCCCAAATTCAAATCAGGCAACACATATGATGAATATTTCCAAGACATTAAAAAAGTGCTTGAAGCATTTCAACTTCAAAATCAAGAAAAAAGAAAAAGACTTATACAAGATTTAAAAGAGTGTCCTTTTATTTTGGGATATAACCCATCAACAGGCGAAGTGAAACATTTAAAGTATAATTCAATTTACTTTAGCAACGAACTTTTCCATTCTTATTTCAAAGACAATCCAGAGGCATATTATGTAGCAGAAGAGCAATATTCATTATCAGAAACAGAACATTTACAACTGATAAATCTTCTAACTGAAGTTGGTGTTAAATCAACATTGTGGAGAATAGAATTTGACCCCAAATTTGATTGGCAAGAAAAATCACGATTAAGAAACGGCTCATCCTACACAACAGAATATTATTGCAAAGATTATCGCCTTGATGGCTTAGATGATTTTCTTAGTCGTGAGTTAACGCTTGAAAATTCTGTTTCATTATGGAAGCTCCTTTCAAAATGTATTTCAGAAAATCCAAACCCTTATTATCAAAGAAAGTTTTTTCAGGGTGAATATTCCTTTAAGTATTATTCTGACTATACAAAAAACTTTGACGCTCATTTTTTGAAACAACTTAAAAATTCAAAGTGGATATTCATAAATGGATTAAAATATAAACCGAGCGAAATTTCCTATTCAACACTACCTGAAATTTATAAAGAAAACGGTGGCGATATTCGCCTACTTGCGGAAGTGTTAGACTTTAAGCCAGATGAGATAAAAGCTATTGAGGAAAAAACTGGTGGTAAATTTATTAGCAAAGAGGAGTATGAGAATTACAAAAAATGGTTAGCAGAACAAGGAAACGACACGAAAGATGAAAAGAATAGAACGGTTGAGGACGAGCCGAAATTTGAGCCTGATTTAAAACCCAATGAAGTAGAAATAAAATCTAGAGAGTTAGAGACATCAGACATAAATATTGAGTTCAACACAAGTCAAGGCGAAACTACAACTACTAACAAAACAGAAGAAAATGAAGAGAACGATAACAATTCATCAGGAGACCAAACCACACAAGACGAGAAGCCGACAGTAAGTCAAAAAATTTTAAATGACATTGGTGCTTGGGGGCAGGATTACGTATTTAGAGATTTATCTGATGAATTTTCAAATGACAATGAGATTGAAATTGTTGATTTGAATAAAAAAGGAATTAAGGGTGTGGGTGCTGACTTTATTATAAAAAAAGGCAACGATATAACAAGAATTGTTGAAGTAAAATCAACTACTGAAACATTCGGACAAACACTTTCAATTTCCGGGACACAGTGGGAAGTTGCAAGAAATTATTTCAAAGAAAACAATGGCGACAAGTATTGGATTTATTGTGTGTTTAATGCAGGAAAAGAAGTTGCTGAAATTTTAAAAATCAAAAACCCAATTCAAAAATGGAAAGACGGAAAACTACTTGCCCACCCTGTTAATTTCATTGTAAAATGAGTTCAATACAGACATATAGACAGACGAAAAAAGAAGAACGAACCGCCAACATCGGTTTTGCGAAATGGCGGGTGACGTGCTTCTATGACAGTTTAGTGCTTATTCAAAGTGCAGTTCTTCGATTGAACTTTTGTGCTGAAAATCCGCCACTTCGCAAAGCCGAAAACCGTTAGCGGTCATTAAACAAAAGATGAGAAAATTATTTCTAATATTAGGCTTCTTGATTTCTCTGAGTAATAATGTGTTTTCACAATTTATCAATGAGTTCTTTGTGAACGGAATAAAAAAGGAAATACTAGTTGTTCCAATTGACTATCAATTTGACGATAGCATCGAATTGATAGGTACTGCAAAGTCAGGTGACCCAACATTTCTAAAAGTTGCAGATTACAAAACACAGTTAGATAAAGTTTGTATGAAAGCCGATGCATTGAGCGGCAATATTATTAAGATTACAGATTTTGATAATCAAAAATTAAGAGAAGCATATAAGATTAAAGCAAAGGTTTTTAAATGTGCTGATTATAAAATCACTAAAGATAGTTTGATTGACAAAAAGATTAATAACATTTCTGGCATTGTTTTATATAGACCAAATTACACCCATTCATTAAATGATTTATTTGATTTTACAGTGATTGTTGACAATCATGAATACTTGATAAAACAAAAAACAAATCAATTTATTTCTTTTGACAAAGACCAAATTATTGAGATAATGATAAAAGGTTCAAATGATAAAATTAAAATTGATTTTAAAAAAGGTCAGATTCATTATTTGAGATGTTTAGCCTATTTCCCTGATAACGGATTACCAACTAGCCCAAATAGAATAATGATTCCCTTAGGAGGATATGTTCCACGGGTCGATTTAATGAATAAAAATGGACAAGGTGAAATTGAAAGTAAAATAATTAACGCCCGCTAACATCAGCTACCCAAAAGTGGCGGTTTAGTGGTTCAGTAAAGTTTTTACAACTAGTAAAATTTATAGTATATTGAAATTGATTTACAACTAAACGCCACCTTCGGGTAGCTGAGAAACGTTATGGGTGAGTTTAACTTCATCACAACTTTACACAATAATTAGTATATTTGATTTATGAAAAAATCAACTGCTATCAACGCTATTGAAGAACTACCAAAAGAGTTTGAGCTCGATTTATTATTAGAAAGGTTAGTTGTTATTGAAAAAATCGATAAAGGATTAACTGAAGTCAAATCTGGTAAAGTGGTTTCTCATGAATCAGTAAAAAAGCTTGTTAAAAAATGGCAAAAATAAGTTGGACAAAATGGTCTTTAAAAGACTTACGTTTAATTTATGATTTCATTTCTATTGACTCCCCTTTTTATGCCGAAAGATTTATCTCCAAAATCATTTCAAGAGTTGAACAATTAGAAACAATGCCCTTATCTGGAACCATTCTTCCAGATAAG
>CAYSGX010000084.1:0-10217 GCA_964430605.1 uncultured Chitinophagaceae bacterium | reverse complement strand
CGGGCGATGCAGGCATGTTGAATATTCCTGTTTCGGCAGTAGCGGGCTATCATGCCATGAGCAACACGGCAGGCAGTTATAAATTTATTATTCCTCCGGGAAATTATGCGGTAAATCATACACCGCCTTACCACATGTTTCAGTTATGTCCCGAAGGTACTGTAGAATTATTCGGAATGGCAGCAGGAACAGATACGGTTATTGATTTTTTCGATACCGTGAGAACCGCTTTGGATTTGTCGGTGGGCTACGGCTACCTTGAAGTGCCGCGTCCCGGGTTTACGCATAAAGTTTCAGTGTCTTTTTCCAATAAAGGAAATCTCACATCTTCGGCAATTATAGATTATGAATATGATGAGAACATAGTTTTTCTCAGTTCTACCGCTTCCAACCATACTCACGATATTGCCAACCGGAAAGTGAGTTTTTCGTTTGCCAATCTTGTGCCCGGGTATCGGGGAAGATTTGAAATGCAGTTTTACACGCCCGATACCACTGCTTTGGGAACACGCATCGCAGAATGTGCCAGAATTTCCCCTGTTCAGAATGACGTAAGTTTTATTGACAATGTAGAGTGCGATTCGATAACGGTTGTAGGTTCTTACGACCCGAACGATAAACGGGTTACCCCCGAAGGTTTTGGTGCCGAAGGCTATATCACCAATGAAGATTCAGTTTTGCGGTATCATATCAGGTTTCAAAACACAGGCACTTACCTTGCCGAAAATGTCGCCATCTTAGACAAACTGCCCGAATATCTCGACCCTGCTTCTATCGAGCGTATTGTTGCTTCACACGATTTTAAAGTTGATTTCTTCCTAAATAAATATTTGGTTTTCTATTTCGATAATATCATGCTGCCCGACAGTTTCAGCAATGAGCCCGAAAGCCATGGTTTTGTTTCGTTCTATATTAAACAAAAACCAGCATTGCCTCCTGCAACATCCATTGAAAACAGAGCCGCCATTTATTTCGATTACAACGAGCCAATCATCACCAATATGGTTTTAAATACCATTATTGACCCTGTAGGAATCAGTTATCAGGAGCCGGAAACCAAAAATAAAATATTGGTGTATCCAAATCCGGCAAATAACAAGGTATATTTTGTTCCGAAAAACAAACAAGTAGCGCTACACAAAATTGAGTTGTTTGATTTAAGCGGAAGAACCATGCTGATTGCTGAAAAAGAAAACGTCATTAATATCAGCCGCTTGTCGCAAGGCATGTATATCTATCGTGTGCAGGATGAAGCGGGCATCATGTATCAGGGAAAAATATTCAGGGAATAGCATTGCCCCATTCTTTTTTCGGAGAGGATTTAGGTGAGGCTTCTTAAAACATAAACCTCGTTTCTTTTTTAACGAAGAGAAATCTTGAGGAAAGCCCGGCTTTTTCTGCTGTCTGCATCGCAGATGAAGCAGATTACAGGATTACACAGATTTTGAAAATACTAGCCATCATTTTTTAATCCTTTTTTTAAATCTGTGATGCTGATAAACTCACTATCGGTAGCAACATCTGTTATGCCCTCATTTTAAACCTGCTCTTTGAAACCCTCCAAAAGAAAATCCTCTTCGTGGAACTTTGTGTGGGCTTTGTGCCGCTTTGTGTTACAAATAATAATTATTCCACAAAGGCACACGAAGAAGCTCAAAGTTACACAAAGGGGATTACTGCAATTCGAAAGGTTCTACACGCTTGCGACTTAGCGTCTTTGCGTGCCACCTTTTACACAGATTTTGAAAATACTGGCCATCATTTTCTGTGAAATCTTTTAATCTGCTAAATCGGGGATGCTGATAAATCACTAACTGGTTTTATTTGTAGTTTTTTGCTAACTTAAACACATGATTACGACCATTCAGCACCCGCAAGGCAATTTTACAATTGATTTATCGAAGCCTGTTAATATTGCCATTACCATTAAGCCCGGCAAAAACAATGTGAATGCTTTTTATGCACCCAATCCACATGCCGAGCCGGTGGTGGCAGGTTCGTTCATAGGCGCTACAGAACATGGTGGCGTTGTAAATTTTTTCAACCTCACTATTAATCCGCATGGCAATGGCACACATACCGAATGTGTGGGGCATATTTCAAAAGAAGTGTATCACATAACCGATTCGTTAAAACAATATTTTTTTCTTTGTGAAGTAGTGAGTATTGCCCCAATGCAAACTGAAGATGGCGATAAAATCATTTTCAGGGAGCAACTGAAAACGCTGTTAAAATATAAACCTACTCAGGCTGTCGCTATCAGAACACTGCCCAACGATAAGCTGAAGCATGTCGCTAAATATTCGGGAAACAACCCGCCTTATCTTCATTATGAAGCAGCCGATTTTTTAGCTGAAAATGGTGTGGAGCATTTGCTCATAGATTTACCTTCGGTAGATAGAGAAGAAGATGGCGGAAAACTGCTGGCTCACAAAGCCTTTTGGCGTTATCCTGAAAACCCGAGAGTTCAGGCTACTATTACCGAACTTATTTTTATTCCCGATGAAGTGCCCGATGGCTTATATTTCATCAATATTCAACCTTCGCCTGTTGAAATGGATGCCGCTTCGAGTATGCCTGTGTTATATAAAGTGATGTAGAAATAATAAACCTTTTTCATAAATGGGTTATAGCTGTCGGAAACAACAAAATGATTTATGAAAGAAGCTTGTTATGGTGTTCAAAATGACAATGGAAATGAAATTATGATAAATCATCTCACCTGAAACACTCCTTTCAATAAATCATCATCAGCAGATGAATTACCAATATATACTTCATGTTGCATACGCTCAACTATCCACGATTTTGTTTCAGCATTATAATAAGTCAAATCTGAAACAGGTACTTTAAAAGTTATGGTTTTTGTTTCTTCAGGTTGCAGGTATATTTTCTGAAATCCGCGCAATAGTTTTATGGGACGGTATATTAAGGTGTTTTCAAAACCAATATAGAGTTGGGCGACTTCGGCACCGGCTTTAGCTCCTGTGTTTTTTACCAAGGCGCTTACTTCAACTATTCCGTTTTCAGCATTTACTTCATGGGTAATAATTTTTAAATCGCTGAATGAAAAACGGGTGTAGCTCAATCCATAGCCAAATGGAAAAGCTACCGATTTTTTCGTTTTATCAAACAAAGTATAACCATGATAGTAGCCATAAATAATGGTATCACAATAGGGGTCAAAAGGCGGTAAATCATTTTCATTAACAGGAATGGTGAAAGGCAGCTTACCACTTGGATTTACTTCGCCAAAAATTATGTTTGCCAAAGCATTTCCACCTTCCATGCCATTATAAAAAGTCATGAGTATGGCAGCAGTTTTATCTTTCCATGTTTCCATTACTACCGCGCTGCCACTGGCAATACACACTATCGATTTACCGGTTACACTGCTCACCGCATCAATTACTTTTAAATCTCTTTCGGGCAATTGCAGCGAAAGCCTGTCTCCGGTACTCATCATATTAAGCCTTGCCAACAAAGGCTTTTTGCCGGGCGTGCCTTTATGTCCTTTTAAATGTATAAACTCGCCTTCTTCATTATATTTATAGCCTGCCACTATTATTACCGCATCGGCTTCTTTCGAAATGCTTTTTATCTTTTCAATTTCATGCGCTTCGGCATACAGTATTTCCGCAGTATTGTCTAAATAATTCTTTATGCCTTCAAAAGGTGTAACCACATAAGCCGAAGCAACTTTGCTGCTGGCTCTGTCGCCATCGTTTGCCGTTTTTGCCAATGAACCTACTATCGCTATTTTCTTTACCGCTTCTTTTTGCAAGGGCAGTATTTGGTTTTTATTCTGAAGCAGTACAGCGCTTTCTTCGGCAGCTTTTCTCGCAAGCGCGATGTGTTGGGGCGAAGCAATTAGTTTTTGGTGATACTGTATGGAATCTTTTCGTGCTGCCCAATTGAGTTTGGTATATATAACAGGATACACTAAATCATCAATATCTTGGGATGTTATATCGCCACGCTTCAGGGCTTGTTTTATTTCAGCATATTTATAATAATTGGCATAAGGCATTTCTATATTCATGCCTGCTTTAATGGCTTGTGCGGTGTTGCGGGTACCCCACAGCCAATCGGAAGAAACTATTCCCTTAAAGCCCCATCGCTTTCTTAAAATTTCGGTGAGCAGATGATGATTTTGCGCACAATAAAAACTATTTACCCGGTTATAAGCGCTCATAAAAGTTACAGCGCCATTGTCAATACATTTTTTAAAATGCGGCAAATACACTTCGTGCAAAGTGCGCTCATCTACTTTCACATCTACCACAAAGCGGTTGTTTTCAATACTGTTTAAAGCGAAGTGTTTTACACAGGCCATAGCATTATGTTGCTGCACGCCTTTCATTAACGCCACGCCCATTTCGCCCAGTAAATAAGGGTCTTCGCCATAAGTTTCCTGAGAGCGGCCCCAAGCAGGATGCCTTAATACATTAATACAAACCGCACCTGAATAATTAGCGCCTGCCGAACGGGCTTCGATGCCCATTGCTTCACCAATTTGTTTTTCCAACTCAACATTCCAACTGCTGCCGCGCGCCATAGTGCTTGGGAAATTAGTAGCTACTGCAACGCCTATGCCTCGCGGACCATCGGCAAAAGATAAAGCAGGTATGCCCAGCTTTTTGTTGCCACCCATATATACTGGTGCGGCATGCCCTTTAAACATCATGCTCAATGCACTTTTACCAATGCCATTGCCCGACAGCTCATGCACCTTTTGTCGCAAGGTCATTTGCGAGAGCAGGCTTTTGGTTTTAATATTTATTTCTTCGGAAGTAATTGCGGTGTCATTATTTTTATGCTGAAAGATATTGCTCTTTTTTAAGTCTCGTGTATTTCCGCAACCAGAAAAAACAATACAGCAATCAGCAATGCCTCTAAATAGATTGCGACCATTTTCATGCAATAAATTTATAGCATTTGAACAAGACAAAAATTTCAGCGATTATTATTGAAGATTAAACGATAGCGATGCTAAACTACATTTTGCTTTTTGGTTGTCGAGTTGCTCTTGGTTTCAGTTAAAGAATATTCCACAGGAATAGAAATAATAAAAATGCTGCCTTCAGGATTTTTTCTACGCTGATAGGTGATTTTTCCTTTAAACAATTCTATAATTTTTTTACAAGTGGCCAAGCCAATGCCTGTGCCATCAAACTCCTCTAAGCTGTGTAACCTTCCGAAGAGCGAAAATATTTTTTCGGCATATTGATCGTCAACGCCAATGCCATTATCGGCAAAGCTGAAATGATGATATACTTTATCTGCAGTATAATTAATTTCTAATTTAGGCGCGCTTTCGGTATGGCTGTATTTTATGGCATTGTGCATAATGTTAGAAAACAACTGGTAAAGCAAATTGCGCTGAATATGCAATTGAGGCAGCGTGCCGCTAATTACCACTTCTCCTTTACGTTCTTTAATAAAATCGGCTTGCTCTTTTAATATTTGCTGAACCAATTCAGCCGTATCGACATTTACAGGCGCGCTTGTTTTTTGTTCTATTTTAGAATAGGCAAGCAGTTCTGAAATTAATTTAGAAAGGTGTGTAGCATTTTGCAATGTAAACTCAATATACTCTTTAGCGGAATCATCAAGTTTGTCTTCATGATTCTTTTTCAGCAACGATAAAAAGCCTACAATACTGCGCAGGGGCGATTTCATATCGTGAGCCGCTACGCTGGCAAAATGTTCTAAATCGGAATTGCTGCGCTGCAATTTTATGTTTACTTCTTTCAGTTCATTTTCAGCATTAAATCTTTCTTTTGTTTGCAGGCATAATGCCACACTGTCAGAAATCGAAAGCATAAACTGCGCGTCTTCCAGTTGCCAGCGTTTTTTGGTATCTACAGCTTCGGCACAGATAATACCGTATAAATGATTGTTGTGCCACACGGGAACATCGAGCAGCGACTTTATATTATTGGGCTTTGAGTAGCTTTCGTTAAAATCTTTTGTGGCAGGGTGGGCGCTGATATCATCGGCCATAATAAAAGCGTATTCTTTGTTGATGTATTCAAAATAACTTTCCCATTCATTTTTTTTAGCAATTGTGATACCGATAGCTTCGGCATCAAAACCATTATTGCTCAACACAAAAAGCTTCTGGCATTTTATTTCATTTTGCGCTTTATTTACCAACCAAAAACTTACCCGCTGGCAATTCAAAACATCTGCCGCTGTTCTAAGAATTATTTCAAGGGCAGTTTCAAAATCGGTTTTATCCATCATGCAAATAGCCAACAGCTTGCTTTTTATTTCCAGCATTTTTTTTCTGGAACTTACTTGCAACTGATAAAAAGTTTCTATCTCATTTTCGCTTTGCCCGCTGCACACGTAATACTCGCCACTTTTAGTTACCTGAAAATGTACTGTTTGCTGGCGTATGTTTGCCGAAAAAAAGTAGGCTTCTTTGTTGGTAGATTGTATATGGTCGCTAAGTCCTTCGGCAAGCCGGGTATCGTGCAGCAAATCTAAAATCGATGCCGGAGCGTCCGCACCGGCAGGCAACATTTTTTGCAAAGTAGTATTGATAAAAAGTATTTTTCCGGTTACATCAATAACTGCAATAGCATTTCTTATGGCATTAAACGCGTGAAAGGAACTACTGTTTAAAGATTGTTCGGGCATGGCTAAAACATTTACCAATACCAAGTTATAAAATCTTACAATAATATACAGTATGATTTGAAAAAAAATAATATTTTCCTGAAACAAAAAAGCTATGGGTGCTGCTTATGCCCATAGCTTTTCATTAAATAAATTTTGAGAAAAATATTATACCACTGTAAAATTCTAAATAGTCCAAAGACTATTTAGAATTTTATCCCGAAAGTTTTCGGGATAAATGCCGTTACTAAATATGTTAGTACATTGAGGCAAAGCCGAAAATGGACTATTACATATTTGTAAACGGTATTATTCTACAACCAACCTTTTAGTTGCAGTCGCTTTACCATCGCTTAATACAAAGAAATACACACCGCTTGAAATTTTATTACGGTTTAAAGCTATCATGTTTGAGCCTGAAACAGCATTCAGTTCTTCCGCGTAAACTTCTTTCCCCATAACATCAATGAGGCGAGCAGTATATTTTGCGTTTTCAGCACTGTTAAATGAAATCACTGTTTTGTCGCTAAATGGATTTGGATACACATTTAAGTTTGAAACATTGGTGAGTTCCTGAATGCCAACCACATGGGTACATTCATTTTGATTGTTTATAACGTTTACAAAATAGCTAAAATCCGCATTCGTATGAAAGGTAGCATTAAATGTTTGTACAAGAACGCTAGTCTTATCTGTGAATGTTTTTACATCTCCATCTAAATTTACTACAACAGTTACCATAAAATCCAAATTATAAATAGCCGCAGAAACATTTGTAATTCCACTAATTTCAATGCAACCTAATTCGTCTGTAAGCAAAGTATTCCCTAAATTTCCTGAAGGTGTATTCATATTCCAAGACAATCCTAGGGGTAAATTTATAATACTATCAATTCTTGTAGAAATAACGTATGTCCCACTTTGAATTTCCCCGAAATTTTTTAACTGAATTACAAAGTTAGTTACAGCCTCATTTTTCACAACACAAGGCTGAGTATTGGAAGCAGGAAAAAAGCCACCATCAGTTATTGGAGCAGAACCTGCAGGAGTGCAGGTAGCGTTTACCGCTGAAAATTGAACAGCAAGCAGTGATGTAAAAGCAAGAGAGAAAATTAATTTTTTCATAGTTGGTTAGTTTTGTTGTTATTCAAAAATAAAAAAGTCCCGCCAATTAATTTGACGAGACTTTCACTTAAAATTTGTTGATAAGATTATTCTACGATTACTCTTTTGGTAGTAGTAGCTTTTCCATCAGATAAAGTAAAGAAATACACACCGGTAGAGATATTATTACGGTTCATTTCTACCATGTTAGTACCGGTGGTCGCGTTAATGGTTTCAGCATACACTTCTCTTCCCATTACATCTACCAAACGGGCAGCGTATTTAGCATTAACTGCACTGGTAAAAGTAATAGCCGCTTTGCTACTGAAAGGGTTAGGGTAAATGCTTAAACCTGAAACGGTGGACAACTCATTAATACCTGTTTCAACAATACAAGGATCACCTGATTCTATAACTCTTAACTTATATTCAAAAGTTGTTGTGTCAGGTAATTGTCCTAAATCAATAAATGTTTGTATTAATCCATCTGCATAATCACACATTTCAGTTGGTAAAATTGTAGTTTTAACACAAACATAAATAGATAACTTATAAGTCCCGACAGGGGCACTAGTAGTTCCTGCAACAGCTATACAGCCTCTTTCACCAGATTTTAGAGTGTTTTGAGCATTTCCAGCAGGTACGAACATCGCCCAATCTAACCCTGCGGGAGCATCATTAATGCTATCTACTCTTAAGTATTCCAAAACAGAGTTTTCAAAATTCCTAAAATATATTACTTCATCATATCCCACATTCCGCTCAATACAAGGTAATTCTTCCCAATCTGGATCGAAGCCTGATTCAACAGGTATCGAATTACTTGGAGTGCAAACTTGGGCAATCGATAGTTGTGCTGTAAACACAGCACCTACTACAAAAATCGTAGCGAAAAACATTTTTACTTTTTTCATTTTAGTTGGGGTTTAGGTATTGTTTAAAATTATTTACTACAAATTAACCGAATTAGATTGGAATATTAAACAGGTGTTACTACTATTTTAATCCACAATTCATACTTCATTTCAAATACTGTATTATTCTATTAACAATCTGCGACTTACCACGCCATTGGCTGTAACCAAATTTACATGGTAAATACCTGCCGCAAAGCCGGTTAAATCCATTTCAATACGGTTCACACCTTGTTTTTTCGCGAATTTATTTACCGAAACAATTTGTCCTATGTTGTTAAATACCATTAAATCTGCCGATTGCGCTTCGTTTAATTCAAATTCAACTATAAATCTGCCGTTATTAGGATTAGGATATACATTGAACGAAGCAATATTTTCGACTTCTGGCACACCAATAGGGCAAGGTTTATAATAAAACTGAACCGCACTTCCGAAAGCATTACAACTTGGATTAATGGAAGGAAAGTCAGAAGGTAATGGTGGTATTTCAATAATTACCGATTTGGTTTGCCCGGCAGGTACTGCGGCCGAAACAGGCGGCACAATCACAATTTGGTCAACACTGTTTAAAGCCAGACAAGTATCGGCTCCCACGCCCACCTGAAAAGCAGGTACTGTTATGGTTATGTTGTTAGAACTTGTATTGGTTACTGAAATTGTCCATGTGCCGTTAGGATTGCCTGCAAATAAACTGGTTAACGACAAGCAAAAAGGACCTTGTGCTGTAAGCGTATTCCATAATGCCTCAGTAATATCAGCCCCGCCAAGAAATTCCTGGTTCACATTAAAACTACTGCCATCGGGGAAGGTGAATGTTAATGGATTTATAACCCAACCTGTTCCCTGAATATCGGGGCATAACTGTGCTTCAGGGCGACAGAAATTTAAAGTATCATAAACCAAAGGCTCAACTGTAGGATTATCAATTACAAAAGGCGTAACATAATACCAGCCTTCGGTAAGTTCTTTCACACAAGTAGAAAAATTAAAAGCGCCTGTGTTGTCTCCAAGAAAAATCAACCCTTGTTGCTGGGCAATTGCAGCATCAACTTCCGAATCAATTGGCCCTGCGCTTTGAGGGGTAATACCCCAGGCCAGTGTGCTTAAACCGCCATAAGAAAATCCGGTGGCAACAGCAGTAAACCCGTTTGGATTTTCAGCACAACAGTTAATGGTATCTACCGAAAGCACATCGGTTGAACCCGAAACACATAAAGCAAAAGGTTGCGATAACGTAGCGCAACCCGCGCTTGTAATAAATTCGGCAGTATAAGGGCCCGCACCCGAAGGCGAAGCAAGCGTGTTATTATTTTCGCCTTGTATCAGTGTGCCGCTGTCAAACCAGTTTACAGTATAACTCTGAGGGTTGTTTACTGTTAAACCTCCATTATCAGCCTGAATAACCGGGGCGCTTGGGAATGTTTGAAAATACACTTCAACCGTGTCGGAAATTACTTTACAGTAATTGGCTGCCTGTGAAATTTCTACCCACACTTTAGAAGAAGGCCGGCTGCCATTTTGTTTAATGTACACAAAAGAATCAATTGCCGTTAATGCGGTAGAATCCTG
>CAYSGX010000083.1:0-10218 GCA_964430605.1 uncultured Chitinophagaceae bacterium | reverse complement strand
TGCGGAGGATTCACCAGCACATGTACAAGCAATCCATTTGGTCTGACCAATCTTTTTTTTAACCAATCCTTATGATACTCCGGTATATGCTGAATATTAAATACCGAAACCGTTACACTCACAGAAAACTCCACATTAGGACACTTTTTTTGCATTTCCCTGCGGTTCTCTTCAACTTTCTCCCAACTTATACCTGAACGTTGATATTCTCCCCTCTTTTCATTATCGTCTAAACTGGCATGCACTGCCACCCTTTCAAATTTACTCCATAAGTCAAGAACATTCTCTCCCTTATGCGTGAGTTCTGAAAAGTTTGTATTATACCGCAGATAAACTTCCGTTTTACCATACTCCAATAGTTTTCGAAGTATGAAATAGTGTTCATCCATAATCAGTGGTTCTCCTCCCGCAAAATAAATTTCCTCTAACGATGGAAGCACAAATTCAAGCTGCTTCATCAACTTATCAAAATCTTTGACTCCACGGTTAACACTTTTATCATGCCACAAAGACTCATTTTGTTTGCGATATCCAAACCCCAGTTTCTTTGCGTCTTTATACCAACGAGAACTAGAGTGGTGTCCGCAAATGCGACACTTCAAATTACATAAAGTAGAAATACGAAGATCCCATGTTACAGGTTTTGCATTAGGAGACGTTCCGTCTTGTTTTGTATCCATTGCCCATGGCAAATGATGGGCATATAATTCATTGGTGTATTGCCGAGGGCTTTTCAGTCCCATAGATTCCTGAGAATAGCATTGATGACACCTGAAATTGGGTTTGTCAGCAAGCATATCTATACGAAACTGCCGCATTTTTTCTCCATTCCATATTTGCTCAACCCCCTCTTCTATATCGCCAAAAGAATAAGAATCGTCAAAAGCTGCCAAACAGCAGGGCGTTACTTTCCCGAAAAGGCTAACATATAGATGGTTCCACGGCTTTAGACAAAAAGCCTTGCTGTTCTTTATATCTTCAATACTGTAAATTTTTCGAGGACAAGACATCGTTATATCATTCTCCTTTGTTTCAAGTAATCAATAATTTCTTGTGCGTAAACTTCATGCGCCCGAGCACTAGGATGTCCGAAGGGAGCGCAACTCCACCCTTCTTGTGATATATCTACTTGAGTCGTGGTAGCCGGTATCCCTCTATTTATGAGACTGTCTATAAGGTGGTCTGACTGATTTAGTCCAAAAAACAATATAGGAATTCTTTGCTGTTCACAATAAGCAACTATCTCTAATGCACAGCGCAGTACTGTTTTCTGTCGTAGCAGTTCTGTACGGTGGTCGTAATAATTGTCGTAAGCAGTATTAATCAAATCTACCAACACACTTTTATCTCGTAACGGAAAATCTTCGGGCCAATCATTCCAATCAAGTTTGTCTATAATTAGGCTACCATCCTGCTTATCAATATTACAACGAGGATAATTAATGCCCCCTACTTCAGGTGGTGCGCTTTGAATTATGGAATATTTGAATCTACGTAGCCATGTTATCCCATGAAAAGTTCGTTCGTCCTGCCACTGTCCATAATTTAAAACCACTACATCCGGCTTATTGTCTGATTGTATTTCTTGTTTCAGAGAAAGGTACATTTGTGTTAAGCCATAAGCAGGGACCGCCAAATTCTGTACTTCGTATTCAGGCAGCATAGATTGTAAGTAATAAGCGCATACACCTGAATCTGGAACACCTACACCAAAAGAAAAGGAACAACCTAAAATGAACAATTTACGTTTATAAAATTCTTTACCTTCTCTTTTTTCTTTTGGCTCAGCTATTCGCTTATGTGAACTGTCTATACTTGCTTTGTATATAAACCGCCCTCCTGAATAAGTGTCATAAACTCCGGTTCCCACTCTCCAGCCAAGATGATTATCTTTTATCAAGAAAGAATCAGGCACCACGGCTATAGGATGTTCTTTTTCTTTTGCATGAGCCGGTCTAAACCCGACCAATCTGAGCACTACCTCAGAGAATGCGACAGTTATAACTATGAGGATAAAAACAACAAATATCTTTTTCTGCATGATTTATACAATTCGTCTGTTAAGATAAAACATCTCCGTCAAACGACAAGTATAAAAATAAATACTTAAGTATATCAGGCGCTTCTCCTTACATTGGCAGCCACTTCTTTTTGGTGTACTGGAATGTGTTTTTTATTAGGGGGAATACGTTTTACATAAATGTTCAATTTCTATGGCTATATTTGCATGTTGTTGAATCATAGATACAAAGATAGGGGAATGTGTAAATCAATCGTGCCTAAACAAGACGTGTTATAAAAATATACGCTTATGTATTCTACTATTTTTAACGCTAACACTATTGTAGCACAACTTTCAGAGTTGAAATAGTAAACTCACAAAATGCAACATTGTGAAACGATTTGCTTTTACGTTGATATGTCCGAATTTAAAGATTTACTATTAGGTGACAATGCGTAATATTGTTTGGTATCTAATACTTATAATCCTTGGAGCGTTTATTCTGCTTAGCTCCTTTTATTTACATAGGGTAAAGTTGTATCAACCGCTTAGGATAAGTGTCGTGCCTAATGAAGCTAATGTCGAAAAAATAGCAGCCATAGGTATAACTCCGCTGTTGCAGCAATATACGCTTCCCTTAGATTTTAGTAATAGAGCGTATTTGTTTAATGATGTTTTATTGGCAATAGATACCGGTGAAATCCCCAAAATACATAGTATTCTGATACAAAACGGAAGCAGTGCTTTCATTTTAAACCAGAAAATGCTTAGCAGCAAAAGGTCTGTAAAGACAGATATAATTGAAGTGCGTTTTTCTGAATATAGCTGGAATAATGGTAGCGGCCCGGCAAAAATCCAATCTGTAATAAGTGTTTGGTTACGATGGTCAAAAGATAGCTTGTCAGGATATATGATGGGATTATATAATTTTTTTAGCTCCTTTGGTACTCTCAATATCATTGTTTTCGGATTCATTGTTTTCGGGTTCTCCTTAGTAAATCTGTTAGATACTTCTCGCTGGCAGCCATCAAAAGTTCTATTTTACCTTTCATTATTTTTTTTCTTGTTCATACAAGCGTATGGCTTATGGTTCTACCAGTTGCGTATGCAAGGAGAGGCCTCGTTGGAGCTAGTAAGACGCTTTTCAACAATAGACTATGAGGCGCCTATCCTTCATAGATTTGCCTACCTTCTTAATAAGTGGCTGATAAATCCAGCTCTCGATTTCGATTTGCAATGGTCGTGGATAGGTCGAATTTACTGTTTTAACGATGCACTTTTCTATCTTTTGGTGGCAGCAGCAGTTATTCTATTCGCTAAAACCTACGAGTATGCGGCAGTAATTCTTGCTACTCCCGTTATTACATACGGATCCAGTTTTTATTCTGGTATAGGTTGTGAATTATTTTTATCCGGAGCATTGATGACTCTTTATGTCGCTGTTTCCAAAAGGGAAATGGACACTAGTAAACGAAATTTACTTCTTGCTATCAGTTCTTTTTTCGTTATATGGAGCCACCCGATTACTATGATTCTGTATTTTGTGTATTTCACTTTTCTATATAACTCAAAAAAACTGATTATGCGAGACAAGTGGATTTTATTGTTTGTTTGTTTTAACATGGCAATAAGGGTTTCACTTTTGACTGATTACGATTCAGGCAGTATTGCTGCGCTAAACATTGGCAATAAAATAAACGTCTCTCATCTTGTGTCTTCAGTGTTGGAACAGACAAACATATTTATAATAGCACTCTTTATCGTTTTATTTATAAGCTTATTGAAGAAAAAAAACTATATACAACTTTTTGCTTTTACAGGAACAACAATAATGCTTCTATATCTATACAGCAGTGGGAACAATTCTGATTTTACAAAATATATGTTCCCGATTCATTGGGTACTCGTAATAGAATGTATTGTCTTTTGTAGTAAATCCTCAAGTAAGTTTAGTTATTTGTTTCTATTTACAGTTCTTGCAGGACATACATACAATCTTATAAATTCTAACCACAACGCTTATTATGAAAGGGCGCAATTGATAAATGAATTAACGACCTATGCTTACCAAGAAGACAAACAACACTCTAAATGGTTTTGGCCTAATAGCCATCTTCAAAATTCAGAGACATTGGTTTTTTCTGCTTTTCAAAATTTGCCGACAGCAGTTAATATAGTATATGCCTACGAAGGAATAAAAGAAAAAATTGATACTATAGCACATAATGAAATCTTAATTGAACACAGCACCATTGTGCCAATTAAAAAAATGAATATAAACTATGGCAATTCTACTGTATATGAAGGGGCATATAAGGAACTGAGAATAGAACGTAAAAAATAACTGTAGTGTACACTTTAAGGCTTGCTGCAACTATAGATATAGTTGCAGGATCTATCGAACATAATCATTTTGTCGTTTGTTATGATATTTTGTTTCGAAGTTCCGAATTTTACGACCCAATTCAAGGTTATTAACTCTACAAACTGTAGTTTCTTAATTCAGCATAAGAACTTTATTTAACGTCTTAACTCCGGTACTGTCGTTATGCCAATACTGTCCTTTAGTTATTACACTTACTTCAACTTTCTTAATCTCTTTGTACTTTGATTTATGAACCTCAAAAGTAGTAGGCTCTGAATTATATTCAAACACATTACCGAACTCGCTTGCTGCTTCTGCTTCTTTCATAAATTGTGCTGTATGGTTGATGGTGTTAAGAAAAGTATTTTTCTGATTTAGAATGATACGTTTTTCCAGCAATTTTTTGTTCTGGTTATTTTTAAATTCGAATTTAATGACGGTCTCTCTACAAATATTAAATAGATGAGGGATTGAGGCATTTTTTAGCTGAACAAATATTTTGTCCTTATCATTTGTAATATTTAAACTAGAAATTATACTGTTATAATATGAGCTGTCCGGAGCTTCTTTTTTTCCGTTCTTCCAAAAAGTATAGTGTGTGGAAACATTATTTATTTTTTCAGTGTGGCAACTATTACAGTTCATTGAAGTAATTTGTTCAAAATTGTCTTTGTTGTTATAATTATTTATATCGCAACTTGTGCAAAGTAAATCAGAGCTTAAAAAAGCTGATGGCTTGGGAAAACAATACCCCTCTATGGAACGGTTACTTTTTTTCTCTATGAAGTTTTTAGATGCCAAAACATCTTTCCCATTGTAATGACAAGAAAGACAGTCTATGCCCGTTAAACGTTCACTTTCCCTTGATTTCGGGCTTGTGAAAAAAAGATCGGTGTCCATTTCTTTTAGCCCTGACATTGGCAAAAATTCAAACCCTGCATAAATATCTTCAAATAAGTTTTGGGGCGCATGACAACCAATACATTTTTCCAACGACTGATTTACAAATGTTGCATATCCGGGTAAATCATATCCGTTGGAGTTTACGTATTCTTTGTGTTCAAGAAGAGTTTGGTATGCGTGTGTATGCGGTCCCAATTGTTCATTTTGATGCTGCTCTGTATGACACGATTGGCAAGCGTTTAGCAGCTCTGCTCTCGATATGTTTTTATACCCACTGTGAGTATGTATTGAATCATGCGATGCTTCTTTAGCGTTATAAAAATTGCAACCGTTATATATAATAATGACAGCAATCACACTCATCAGTAAAAGTAATATACTTTGTTTATTTACTATCATCTCGTTTTACTAAGAGTTTAATTCTAACACCAAAAGCTTGCTTATTTATGGCTATGTTTTCGCATTTCCCGAAATCGTCTCGAATATTTTTCAATCAGTGGCTTATGGATATTGTCTTCATTGTAAACACAGGAATAACAAATATGGCTTTTCAAATTGTTTTCTATATGATCTTTCCGAAACTTCACAAACACTTCCCCTTCCCATATTTCCTTTAGTCCGGTTTCATTAAAATCTCCGGCAATCAAATCTCCGTTAAAATCCATAATACAAGCAGAAATATAACCCTCCGGGGTAAGCGATAATGAAGAGAATGGCTGTTTGCATTTTCCTGTATTGAAATCGAATCTAGGTCCCCCTCCCTTAATCTCGCCTTTATCTTTGTTCTCTAACAAATTGCCGCATTGAGGGTTCAAATTCTGAATGTCCCATACATCCACACAATCACCTATGTGTTCTTTTAGTAAGTCTAACTCGTTTCCTGCAATATTGGTCAATACCATACTCACCGCTATTTCAACATTCAAATTTTTTCCCTTTCTGTACATATTCGCTTGCCGGACATTATCCAGAACTTTATGAAAATCGTCTTTACCTTGTATTTTATTATATGACTCTCTTGTTCCGGCATGAATAGAAAAGCGCAATGAGTCTAAACCTGCATCTAAAACCGGGGCTAAACGTTCAATAGTACATAACGCGCCATTTGTTTTGATATATACATAATTAAACCCTGTTTCTTTGGCGAACAGAATATATTCATAAAGCTGCTTGTAAAGAAATGATTCTCCCGTTCCGAAAACACCCAGCCTCCGCGCACCTAAGCGGTATGAATCTTGAATAAACTTCAGTGCTAAATCTTTGCGGACTGTTTTTTTTAATCCAATATCGGGGTTTGTACAAAAAGTGCAGGCGTGATTGCAAAAGGATGTTATGTCCAACAATACCTCTTTAGGAAACGGAGGCATCAGACTGTATGAAGGAACAAATTTCCTTTCGTAGAAATAATCATCAATATACCCGTTGTACATTTTAAAAAATATTATTCATTTGGAATAAATATCGTATATTAATTAGATTTCAAATAGTTAAATGGAATGAACAATTTCGGTTTAAAGCTATAAAAACAATTTGGAAGTGCTACAAAAAATCGCCACAGACGATATACTTCTTCATCAGCGCAGAAAATCCAAACTGTCAGAGCTTGAACTTGTCAGCCTTAGTTCTCAATACGCAAATACGTAAACAAAATTCCTCAACTTTTGTAAAGTTGAGAACGTTGACTACTTTCGAACCTATTTTAGAATAACTCAATGTTTGTTACTTGCCGTTTGAATGAACTCGCCATATTCTTTGCGTTGAAAAATTCGAGGAGCAAAAACTTGTTTTATTTTCGTATATATAAGTTTATCCATTATAGTTTCATGGCGATTAGAGATTAAGTTACGGAGCAAGACAAAAACTCGCCAAGGTCTAAGCATAAAGTTAAGCAACCAAAAAGAGACTATAAAAAAGAATTGAATAATTTGTAATTGTCGAGTAGATATACGGTCGTTATAGCTTTTAGCATTTGATGCTCGTAAAAGAGAAGAATAAATGTACGATTTCTCTAATTGTATTTTGCCTTTCGCTACCAACTCTTTATAATAACTGCTGCCAGGATATGGTCCAAAAATCATAGTGGCACTTTGTTCTACTCCCGCAAATACAGATTTAAGAACATATTTATAGGAGGCTAATATATCTGTAACCCGCTCTTCAGGAACACCTACAATTACATTTATACCTGTTGTAATACCTTTTTTTCTTGCAATTTTCATCGCTTCATAGAGGTAATCAGGATTTACTTTTTTCTTCATTGATTTAATGATTCTTCGAGAACCGCTATCTAAAGCAAACCAAAAATTACGACAGCCGGAACGATAGAGGAGTTCGGCAGATTCTTCGTCTATTACTTCCGAACGTGACCCTTGCGGTAACTGCCACGTAAATTGTAATTCTTTTTCAAGGACTAGGTGACAAAATTCCTTTATCCACTTTTTTGTAAGAAATGAGGTAAGGTCTTGAAAATCTATATTTTTAATGTTGTATTTTCTAATGTTGTACTCAATCTCCGAAACCACTTCTGCGGGTTCTCTGGCAACATATTTGGTCGTCCACATACCGGGTGCAGAACAAAAACTACATTGAAAAGGACAACCTCGACTGGTAAGCATAGATATCGAACGACCTCGATTAACCCCACTGCTTAGGTTATTGGCAAAATAATGTTCCATCGGAAACATATCCCATGCGGGCCAAGGAATATCATCAATATTGATATGCCTTTCCCCTAAACCTGTTTCCACTATACCATCTGAGTTGCGATATGCTATGCCTTTGATGTTTCCCGCTTCATTATTCTGTATCGCGTCAATTAGTTTTAAAAAAGTAAACTCCCCTTCGCCACGAACGATATAATCAACTTCCGGTATAGTATTTAATATCTGGTCGTAAAACGAACTTGCATTCTCGCCACCCAGCACTATGGTAACATTAGGGAAATGCTTTTTTATATGAGCAACTAACTCTTTTATCATATAGTACTCATGCAAGAATGTATGCGTAATGCCTACAATTTGAGTATCGTTCGGGATAAGGCGACATATCTGCTCAAAAGATAATCCCTGTGAAACCAGACCTAATTCTTTATCGAAATCTTTATAATCATTTACTCCTGCACCTACGGCATCTACAACGCTTACCGAATAGCCTGCTTTACGAATAAAAGCAGCAATATAGGCTAACCCTAACGGGGGAACTGCACCATGGGAACTTAAACTATTCACCGGCAGTATTGCGGGTGGATTAATTAGGCAAACTTTAAAAATTTCAGCCACAATTTTTTATTTTACAATGGTTTATTGGCACGAAAATTTATTTAAATCATCCTTATTCTGAAAGACGATTATTTTTTGTTGTTTTCCCCAAAATAGATATTTTTTGCCTTGTCACCTCAACATTGGAATTCCAATTTCAGACACAATATAGCACTTTTGTGAAATATTACAACTCACTCTCTTTCTTCCCATAAACCTGTATATGCATCAGGTTCTGCAAAAAATATCTGTCTAATCCGTATTGCAAATCAAAATGTGGTTTGTATAAATATAGCTCAAAGAAATCAACAGGAAAAACATAATCGTCCCAACTTTCTATGGTGGCTATTCCTGTCAGTTCCTGAAATTCGTTGGAGATGGTCAAGTTTTCGAAATCTTCTAATTTCAAATCAATGGTTTTGATAGCGGCTACTATCCATCCTTTTTTTCTGATGTGTTTCAACACTTCATATAAATCTGCAATATTGTAACGGTATGCTTCGTTGATTTTTTTTATTTCCCGCTCTATTTTTGGAGCATGTTCAGGCAATAACGGCTCTCTCCTGAACAAATCCTTGATATACAGCAAACCACCCGGTTTTAATACTTCCCACGCACTGTTCAAGGCTTTTTCATGATAAGGCGAATGTCCGAATGATTCCAAGAAATAAACCACATCGTATTGCTTGTTCGGGAAAACGCTTTTCAAATTATGATAATCACCCTTTACTACATTTACTTTTTCCTGTAATGATTTTTCGGCTATTTTTTCTTTAGCTTTTTTCACCTGCTCATCGCTGATGGTAACAGCATCTATTTTTACTCCCGCCTTTTCTGCAAAATAACAGGCAGGTCCGCAAACCCCGCAACCCGCGTCCAACGCCAACATTCCTTCTTTTAACTGCATGGCAGCTATCTGGTAGTCTAATAACTTACTTGTATCATGCGTGCGGTATGCCTGAATAATTTCGCCATATACCTGCAAGAATTTGTCGTTGTACTGATTGTAGAAGTTACCGACATCTTGGGGTGTGTGTTTTGATTTATCTTTTTTAAAAAAATCTATCAATCTCTTCATACTCACATTTTATTTTACAAACCATTTTTTGATGTCTGTCAAAAAACTCTTGGGTTTATCACTCTTATACAATCCCTCTTTTTCAGCAAAATACAAGAATTTTTTTTCATCCAATTGTACCGGTTTAAAATTCGTATCCTGTATTTTGGGTAAATCGAAAGGCGGATTTTGCGCCTCCGGTTTTACATAAAAATCTGAAGGGCATTCGTACTCCTCAACCACGCCATTATTGTTACAACAAATTCGGAAGGTAGCATTTTCAGAAATAATAGTATTTACGGAAGCTATTCTCGGGTTGTCAGAAATATTGGGTTTAGAAGCATGTGCCAACGCATGGTCAAATACAACTGCTTCCCCTGCTTTTAAATGAATCGGGAGCATATATTGCCACGTTAAATCATATACTTTTCCGTAAACCGAAGAAATGGTTATGTGGCGGTAGCCTCTTATCCATTCGTGGCTTCCGGGCAGCACATACATCGCTCCGTTATGGTCATCAGTGTCCTGCAAAGCTATCCAAATAGCAAACGACCTGTATTTATTTTCATCTACAATGCTCCAATCCTGATGTGGCTGTAGAATACCCTCTTTGTCAGGAGTTTTTACAACAAAT
>CAYSGX010000082.1:7854-10250 GCA_964430605.1 uncultured Chitinophagaceae bacterium | reverse complement strand
CCTGGGCAAAGGCACTGCCATAAAAATTTTCGACACATCCGCTATTTGCGATTATCGCATGGTAGATTTTTTAAAGAAAACTGCCGATAAACATAAAATAGACTGGCAACCTGAAGTGCTTGCCGGTGGCGGCACCGATACCGCGGGTATTCAACGCATGGCCACACATGGCACTATTGCGGGAGCGATTTCTATTCCTACACGCCACTTGCATCAGGTAATTGAAATGGCGCATAAAAGAGATATTCGCCTGAGTATCGATTTATTAAAGCGTAGCCTGGAAGAATTAAATACTCACGATTGGAGTCATCAATAAACGCTTTTATTGTTAATCTTTATTTTAATAACGAAACTGTAAATCCGGGAAAAGTTCTTTCTGTCTTTGATTGAGAATAGTTTTTCGGAAGAACGCTAAAATAACGGGAAGTTTTTTCCGCAGATAAAGCGCAAAAAATTAGAGGCAAATCAAACATAATTGTAAAAAATATGCGGTTAACAGGTTTATTACTAATATTTTCTGCATTAACATTTTGGTTAAGCTGGTTTCTGATGCCAGACCAAGGCACAGCCGATACACTGCATATTCTCACAATTGTTAAACAAAACAGAAGTTCCGTTTTCTACTCGGTAATCATTCAAATTATTTCATCGGTGATGTATATTCCCGCTTTATTTCTTTTATCAAAACTAATTTCACAACTTAAAACCATTACGCTTACCGGTATGGTATTATTAGCAATAGGCGCTATGGGAATGTGCGCGGATGCTTTTTTTCACTTGCTTGCATATTTTATGACTGACAATTCCATTAATATTCAGGCCGATGTTGTAAAGGTAATGGGCTTCATGCAAACACAAGGAATAATATTTTTAGCCCCGCTTTTATTGCCTTTTTTTATAGGCAGCCTTATATTATCAATTGGCTTGAATAAACAACGTTACGTTTCCCGGCTTCCTCAGTCAATCTTCATTTTAGCTTTTGTAACAGGTATTTTGGGAATGATTACAATAAATAAGTTTCTTGGTTTTGGCAGGCCCACACTTGTATTATCTGTTTTAGGACTTTTCGCAACCGGGCAGATTATAACAGGTTTTGAAATAATAAAGCATAAAAACAGTATTACAAGTAATGGTTAAATAAAAATTATAACAATCAAGAAAAACGGCTCACCGTTAAAAACCAAAAAGTATGTGGACAGAACAAAATAATCAGCTTTATAAAAAATTTGAGTTTAAAGATTTTAACGAAGCCTTTGGTTTTATTATCCGTGTGGCTTTATTGGCTGAACAGATGAATCATCATCCTACATGGCACAACACCTACAATAAAGTAGAATTTTTTCTTGCTACTCACGATGCGGGTAATGTTGTTACCGAAAAAGATATTAAACTGGCTGAGGCGATTGATAAGTTAGCAGCGGCTCATTAATTTCCTTATATCATTTCCAAAACACTCCATGTTAATTGCGCCTGTGGCGAAATTTCATGATTGCTTAAAACAATAACGGTTTTCCCCCGGTAAATATCTCTTATGTATAGCGTTTTAAAACCACGCCACCAGCCTGAATGATAAGGAATGAAATTCCCGTTCATGTTCCAGTCTTTCAGGCGATGCCCAAAACCGTAATCATCGAACTTTACCTTTCTTTTTTTAATAGTTCTTTCAAAAGCCAGTTCCTGTGTTTCAGGTTTCAACAATTTGTTTTTGGTCATCGCCAAATCAAACTTGTATAAATCTAATACCGAAGCATACACGCCTTTATCGCCCACTACGCCATTCAAATAATCCTGCTGTGGTTCCAGCGGAAATCTATAAGCCCTTGCATGGCCAAACGCAATGCTATCTGTAGCAGGCGGATTAAAAATATCAAACACAAAAGCTTGTTTCATGCCACAAGGCACAAAAATATTTTCATACAAATACTTATGATAGCTCATGGCTGAAACACGCTCTACCACACTTGCCAGCAGCGCAAATCCCGCATTGCTGTAATCATGATTTTTTCCGGGCTTGAAAAACAAGTTGGGTTTATGTTTTGCATACAGCGCAATCATATCTTTATTGGTCATGGGCTGTGTCCAGTCCCATTGTTTTTGATCGAAAGCCTCATAACGCGGCAATCCTGAACGATGCGAAAGTAAATGCCTGACAGTAATATTGTCATAAGGTAATTCAGGAATAAAATCTTTTACCTTATCATCTAAATTCAGCAAGCCTTTTTCCTGCAATTGTAAAATGGCTACAGCCGTAAATATTTTAGTTACCGATGCAAGTTGAAAAGAAGTTTCGAGCGTCAATGGCTTTTTGGTTTTATCGTTTACGTAACCAAACGATTCCATATATACAATTTGCCCTTTTTCGGCAACCAGCACATTGCCTTTAAATACGCCTGAAC
>CAYSGX010000082.1:0-7844 GCA_964430605.1 uncultured Chitinophagaceae bacterium | reverse complement strand
CTGAACGGTACAGCCCTTTATAGTAATCGCTTAAATAAGACTGTTTTGCTTTAAGGCTGTTACGAACAGAATCTAATGCAGTATCTCTCGATACAAAAAAACATTCTTCCTGTTCAGCAGCAATATTTTTTTGTTGTTGACAGGAGAAAAAAGAAAATAAAAAAAAGAAAATACAGAGAAATTGTTTCATGCGGTTTTACAACTGTAAAAATTGCAGTTTATTGCCTTAGGTGTAGCGCCACTTGCTGAAACATAATAGTGGATAATAATGCCATTGTAGTATATGAAACGCAATAAAAAAGCCTGGTCAGATATCTGACCGGGCTTTTCAGCAGTAATTTTTTACAAACAAAAATTATTTCAATTCAAAATCTGCAATGCCGGTTTGCGGCTCAAGCGTGTTTGATTTTGAAATAGTTTGCCTGTTTTCTGTCCATGCAGCAAACTGCTCTCCTTTTAATGTTTTTTTAATGCCTGCTTCAAACCTTTCCTGAGCCTCATACAATTTCTTGTTTAGCTTATCAGGTTGATCGGCAAGTTTTTTGGCTGCCAGATTCACCGCTAAAGACAATTCAAAACGAAGCCGGTACACTTCATTCAGTTGCTTGTCTTTCAGGCCAAACATAGCATCCATTTGTTGCGAATAATTTTTCGCTTTTTCATCGGCCGATACCAAAAGGTTTCCTTGCGCCTTAGCCGCAACTGCCGAAAAAATAATCATAGAAATAATCAACTGCCTCATAACTCTCCTTTTTTTTATGTTAATGTTTACATAGCCTTTTTACACAGGTTTAAAAGTTGGCACATGGTTTGGCTTGTAGTGGTTGGTAAACTTTGTAGTAGTGTGGTGGCAAACTACCATTCATAAGCGGCTGTCTGCGGAAGTGATTCCTGCACTTCGCCTGCATGCTTGCTTGCAACAAAATCTTTCTTGTAACGATTTAATAATGCAACCTGATCCGGTTTTAATATTTTCTTCACGCCAATCTGAAAATCTTTCTGAGTGTCTTCAACAAACTGCATCATTAGCTCTTTGTTGTTGGCATATTGCAAGTGAATTAATTGCAGTGATATAGATAACTCATATCTCAAACGATACACATGAGCGGCTTGTTCTTTAGTAAGGTTTAAAGTATTCATCATTTTAGCGGTATATGCTAAAGCTTTTTCTGATGCGGCCTTTTTAATAGAATTTTCTTTCTCTTGTGCCTGAACGGCAAATGTGAGCATAGTAATAACAGCAATAAACAAACATTTCATCCCCCTCATAACCATTCCTTTTTGTTGTTGTGTGCTTCTACGGTATTGTTTTAAAAAAGTTACAAATGATTTCATAATTTTTCCATAATGCTTCTAAAGGCTGTTACTTTGTCGCCAAACTTTGCGGCACCTTTTTCTTGTAATGCAGGAGCAAATTCTTTTTTATACTTCAGATAATCTATCTTTTTATTGCACGAATACTGCACAATAAAAGTGGGGCCTTCTGTATCGTCCTGGTCTAACAGCTTAAACATTTTAGCTTCTAAGAAACATCCGGTAGCCAATACTTCGGCAATGTGTTCTTCGCGCATCCAGCGCAGCCATTCTTCTACTGCCAGCCAATCTATTTTTAGTGAGATATTGTAAATGAACATTGATTATAAGTTTTCAGTTTTAAGTTATAAGTATTGGGTGTATGAAAAATTGCAAATGTTCCGGATGAAATACCCTTCGATAAACTCAGGGTGACATTAACTTCATTAGTGTCATGGTGAGCCTGTCGAACCATATCTATGCTGATGTGCAATTTGTCATACGCTTTGTGTATTCAGTTTTGAACTTTGTATTTACAAAGCATCTCCCCTCAGCAGCCTGTAGCGTTTTCGTGCTTCGGTAGAAAAAATACTGTCTTTAAAATTCATAATAATATCTTCATACAGTTGCTGTGCTTTCGCTTTATCGTTTAGAGTAGTTTCATACAATTCTGCCAACATAAAAGTGGCATCATCGGCTTTCAAATCTTCTTTATACAAGGCAATAATTTTTTCTAAATAATTTGCCGCTACCGAATCTTGTTTTTCCTGAAGTGCAATTTTGGCTTTAAAAAATAAAATATCATCGGCCAGGGCATGGCCCGGATAAATATCAATCACCGAATCTAATTTTGCCACCGCGTCATTCAGCCTGTTTTGATAAAAAAGTAAAGATGCCTGCGCATACATTTCCATTGGATAGGCCGTAGTGTCTAACCCCAAATTGTCCTGAATAAAAACTGAAAGTTCCAGCGCATCGTTTGCTACCAATTCACTTGTTGCCGATTTTAAAATAGTAAGTTGTGCCTGTGCCCATTCAAAGTCGCCTTTGTAAAAAGAGAGTTGCGCATTTTTAAAACGCGCCAGTTCCGCCATCGGCTGGTCTTTAAAATCTTTTTCTACCTGCGTGTAAAGCAATACCGGCTCATACACATCGCCCTGCATTAAATAGTAATCGCCTAAATCTAATTTAGCGTTGCCTTTTATCGCTTTATCTAATGGCGGTGCATTTACAATTGTTTCAGCGATAGCAATTGCCGAGTCTAAATTATATAAGTACAAGGCTTGTAATTTCGCCTGCTCGAGCAATAAATTAGCGGTGTATCTGTTCAGCCCCGTTTCTTTTACAAACTCGTTATATTCTGCATTGAGGTTTACGATATCTTGTTTAGTATAATTTTTCGATTCGGTAATTTTCAGTTTTCTTGCCTGCAATAATTCTTGCCTGGCGCTTGAATAGTTTGGATTGCTTTTCCCTTTCTGCATTACATATTCAAAAGCTTCAATGGCGGCATCATATTGTTTCTCGCTTACGGCACTTCTTGCCAGCGCTATTATTCTATGACCGTTTTCATTCAGCCTTTTATCAATGGCTTTAGTTTGTATAAATGCCGAGCGAAAATCTTTACGCTGAATAAAAGCCCATATTAATAAATCGGAAAAGACTAAAGGCGCATTATTACTTTGCACACGGCTTAATAATTCCTCTTTAAAAATATTGAAAGTTGCAGGCTTCGATAAAGGCTCTTGTAATCTATTTTGAACCGCCTGCACTTGTGAAGGATTATAGCCTACATAATTCAAATACTGATTCATGGCTTTATCATCGGCTCCTGTTTTTTCATATAAGCCTGCCAGGTCGAAAGCAAAGGCAAACGGATTGCGCAAAATTTGCTGCCCTGTTTCGTAAGCCTTTATCGCATAGCCGGTTTCGTTATAGTTCTGAAACGCAGCGGCTGTCTGAATGATACTGTTTTCAGCAGGTATCAATGATTTAATAGCCCGGCTATATTCCGCATCGGCCGCCTTACTATCGCCTTTTTCTTTGAAAACATTTCCTAAATCAACTACATAAAAAATATCCTGAGGATTGCTTTTGATATTTTTCTTCAACATTTTTTCCGCTTTCGGAAAATCTTTCAGCTTAAGCAACGTATTGTAGTAGTAGCGGTAAATGATATTGGAAGCCGGGTTTTTGTCATACAACTTTTCAAACAATCCTACTGCTTTTGAATACTCTTCATTATTATAATATTGCACTGCCAAACTTTGCTCGGTTGAAGGTTGAGCAAAAAGAATTATATTCCAAACTAACAGCGCTATAACTACAAAAAATCTCATGCCTAAAGTTAGGGATAATCTGTTTTAGTGTTGAATATTAGTAGGTGTAAAAAAATGTGCTTACAAAGTCTGGACTCTCAAAAACTACATCATGCCTTTTTCAGAAAATGATAAAAGGGTTACAAATTGATTTCTAACCAGAGTTTAGATTAATTGAAAAGAAAGTAATTGCTCAATAATGTTTTGTATGGTTATTTTTGTAAGCATTATGTCATAATGCACAGAAAACACCAGTGCCTAAATTATTTGTAGTACAACTGTGTTTAATTTCACACGCTAATTATGAATACTACTAAAGCAACGTTGCTGGTTAATCTGGGTTCGCCCGATTCGCCTTCGGTAAAAGATGTAAGAAAATATCTCGATGAATTTTTAATGGACGGCAATGTAATTGATGTGCCTTACCTGCTTAGGGCATTAATTGTTAAAGGTTTTATTTTGCCTTTTCGCCCCAAAAAATCTGCCGAAGCCTACCGCTCTATCTGGTGGGAAGAGGGTTCGCCTCTGATTGTAATCAGCAAAAAGGTACACGAAAAAATGCAGCCGAAAGTTAATCATCCGGTTGCCTTAGCCATGCGCTATGGCAACCCTTCAATAGAAAACACTTTGAAAGAATTATTCCAAAAATATCCTGCCTTAAAAGAAGTGCGTTTAATTCCTTTGTATCCACACTATGCAATGGCATCAACCAAAACTGTGATTGACAAAGTGCAGGAAGTGGTGCAACGGCACAACCGGAATATCAGACTAAACATTCTTGCCTCTTTTTATAACGAGCCTGATTATATTAAGGAGCTAAGCAACAGCATTACACCATACGTTCAAAAAGGATTCGACCATTTTTTATTCAGCTATCATGGCATTCCCGAAAGGCATGTGAAGAAAATGGACGCATCGAAAACACATTGCCTGAAAACCGAAAACTGCTGCGATGTAAAAAGCGATGCGCATCAATTTTGTTACCGCCACCAAACTTTTGAAACCACTAAATTGGTAGTGGCACAATTAGGCTTAAAAGAAAATCAATACAGCCAGTCGTTTCAGTCGCGGCTGGGGCAAGATGCCTGGCTGCTGCCTTTTACCGAACCCGAATTGGTGAGGCTGGCAAATAGTGGCGTAAAAAAAATAGCGGTTATCTGCCCGGCCTTTGTTTCTGATTGTTTAGAAACTTTAGAAGAAATTGCCGTAAGAGGCCGAGCGCTTTTTATCGAATCGGGCGGTGAAGACTTGCAGCTTATTCCCTGCTTAAATGATAACGATGAGTGGGTAGAAACATTGGCGCAATATGCTAACAATGAGCATTAATTCACGCGATTTGTCTTTTCCATAATTTTTTTTCTATCATTATGTATTGAAAAAATGTCAGGAACTAAATTATGTAAATGATTACTACTAATCTGCTTGCAATTATTAATGTGGTTTTTATTGTCGGGCTGCTGTTATTAAGAAGAAATAATCCGTTGCCCAACAAAATTCTGGCTGCCATTTTTATTGTTCCGGCACTCAATTTTGTAAACAATATCAATATTCTTTCAGAGAGTATCTACAATTTACCTTACATCTACTTTTTAGTTCAGGGCACTGCCGTGCTGTTTGCCCCATTGGTATATTACTACATTACTTTGCTTACAGGCACCAAGATTACTTACCAAAAAATATTATTCGGGTTAACGCTATTGTTACTGTGCTTTGACATATACATGGCGGCAGATTTTTTTCTGAAACCCGCGGCAGCGCAAACAGCCTACATCGCCTCAATTATTAAAGGGCCTTACCCGCCACAAATGGAAATATACAGCTTGCTGTTTTTTATTTTGCAACTTATATATTTTTCAATTTGCGCCAAAGAAGTTTATCAGTACACAAAAGATATAAAGGAAGTAGATTCAGATTTGGCAGCAACCAAATCAGTTTTTTTAACCCGGTTTATCACCATTTTTTGGGTACTCACCTTTATTACCATAGGGCTATATATTTTTATAGATACGCTTACAGTCGAGTATATTGCTTTACCCATTGTAATCTCCACTATTTACCTGTTCATACTGTATTATGCTTTTCACTATAATGCTGTTTTTACCGAAGCGTCTTATCAGCTTCATGTAAAAAAAGGTATCGACAGAAATATTGCTGTATTGCAAGAAACAAGCGATGCCGAAAAAATAACTTATCCTGAAACGTTGCCCGGTGCAATAGAGCTGCTACTTGAACATGAAAGTGTTTTCAAAAATGCTGAAATTAACCTTCAGAATTTTGCAGAACAATTGAATACACCTGCATATCAGGTTTCAAAGGCCATAAATCATGGTTTGAATACCAATTTCTACGATTTAATAAATAAAAAACGTGTAGAAGCCTCTCAAAAACTACTTGCTGAAATTCAGGAAAATAACCTCACCGTAGAAGGAATTGCCTATGAAGTGGGGTTTAATAGCCGCACCGCGTTTTATAGGGCATTCAAAAAATACACCGGAAAAAACCCTTCCGATTTCATAAAAAATTGAAATTTCTTACTGTTTTATTCTGAAAAACACCTGTTTCTTGTTCTGATTAGCTAATTGGAACATGTTTCATGCTACAGAAAAACTTTTAAGGGCTATTGTTGCACTATCAACAAATCTTTAAAACCTAAAACCAATTTTTTATGAAAAAACTAAAATTACTATTGGCAGTGTCGGCAATATCGGCAAGTTCAATTGTTACTGCTCAAAATGCGGCCGACAGAGATGCTGCTTTCAATGTTTCAGGATTAGGCACGTATGTAGCAGGAACCGGACAACAATATTCCCGGGTTACCCCCCTGCCCGGAGGTAAAGTATTGGCAACCGGCTCGTTTTATTCTGCGGCTACAACTACTCCCGAATATGCAGGAGTGTTCAGGCTGAATAACGATGGAAGTTTTGATAATACTTTTAATGCAGGCGGTGTTGGCGCGGCAGGCATTATTGCCGCCACAGCTATTCAGGCCGATGGAAAAATATTGATTGGCGGTGGGTTTGTTTCTTATAATGGAACCAGCCTAAACGGTATTGCACGCATCAATGCCGATGGTTCTTTAGACAATAGCTTTAATCCGGGCACAGGCTTTTCGAGTATCTTGCCTCCACCGTGGGTTCGCTCTATTGCCATTCAGCCCGATGGAAAAATAATTGTAGGTGGTGGTTTTACTTCATTCAACGGAACTGCTATCGCGGGTGTTTGCCGATTAAATGCCGATGGTACTTTAGACAATACCTTCAGTCCCGGAAGCGGGCCAAACAATATTGTACAGGCCGTGGCTTTACAGTCCGATGGAAAAATTATCGCGGGGGGTGTGTTTGCTTCTTTCAATGGTGTCAGCACAGGCCGATTGGTAAGATTAAATGCTGACGGCTCTCTTGACAATACTTTTTCAACCGCTACTTCGGGCGATATATTAAGAGTAATTATTCAGCCCGATGGAAAAATTCTTACTTCGGGCAGTAATTTTTACCGACTGGAAAGCGATGGTAGTTTAGAAACAGGATTCCCTAATGCTACTGCCGGAAATTCATACAATGGACTTGCATTACAACAAGATGGCAAAATTATTCTTACGGGCTTTTTTGATACTTATGCAGGTGTTGACAGAGAATATATTGTTCGCCTGAACAGCGATGGCAGCCTCGATACTGCTTTTGACAGCGAAATTGGTTTCAGCACCAATCCTCAACATATCGCGCTTCAGCCCGATGGTAAAATATTAGCCTTTGGTGGCTTTGAATATAAAGGAGCAGCAAATTTAATTACCAGAATTACGGGTACACCTCAATCCGTTTCTGTAACAGAAATTAAACTGAATGATAACAATATAAATATTTTCCCAAATCCAACCGCCAATCAATTAAATATTCTGAGCGATGGAAATAAAATATCGGCAATAGCTATTACCGACATTGCAGGAAAAACTGTTTTTGAAACAAACGGTTTGCTTGAAGAAAAAACAACTATCAATACCGGGGCATTTGTTTCAGGTTTATACCTGTTGAGTATTAAAACTGAAAACGGATTGGCAGTAAAAAGATTTTTGAAACACTAAACACTCCTTTAACTCATCCGGTGTGTTGTTGCATCGGATGAGTTTTTTATCCTGCCCAATTCTCTCTATCCAAACTTCTGAACTGAATAGCCTCGGCTAAATGCTCTACTTTTATTTCTTCGCTATCGGCCAAGTCGGCAATAGTGCGCGACACT
>CAYSGX010000081.1:6317-10343 GCA_964430605.1 uncultured Chitinophagaceae bacterium | reverse complement strand
ATATTCATCATAAAGACGGTTGGTCTGGATTGAATAATCCGTTGGAACTAATTCTTTTTTTAATTAAAAAACCCAGTTTAGATTGGTACACCATTGTAACAACAGGCGAATATCTCATTAAAACAAAACAAAACTGGAATATTAACTCATTTGACTGGGGTTTTGCCAACGAAAAGTTTAAAGAATATATTTTTGAACCCGGAAAAGAAATGACAGAAGTTAACTAATGAAAAAAGCAGGAATTATAGGAATAGGCAAGTTAGGAATATGCTTTGCTTTGAATCTGGAAAAAGCAGGGTATAATGTGGTGGGTGTGGATATAGATGAAAATTATGTCGCACAACTCAACAAAAAAAAAATAATTTCCTCCGAGCCGTTGGTTGCGGAATATTTATCTGAATCCAAAAACTTTACTGCCTCAATAAATATCAGCGATATTCTGAATGATGAAACAACTTTTATTTTCATTATGGTCGCAACGCCTTCACTGCCCGGTGGCAGTTATGACCATTCGCAAGTAGAAAAGGTAACGGATGAACTGATTGTTTTCGGCAAAAGAAATGTAGTAACCGACATAGTTATCGGCTGCACAGTGATGCCCGGATATTGTAATACTCTGTCGGGAAAACTGAAAAAATATAATTACAGGGTAAGCTACAATCCTGAATTTATTGCGCAGGGTTCAATCATCAGAAATCAACAATATCCCGACCAGCTATTAATAGGCGAAGCGAATAAAGAAGCCGGGGATGAAATTGAAGCTATTTTGAGATCTTTCTGTAAAAATGAACCTGCTATTTGCCGAATGGATTTGCTTAGCGCAGAAATTGCAAAACTTGCCACAAATTGTTTTCTCACTACAAAAATTTCATTTGCCAACTCAATCGGTGATTTGGCTGTTAAAGTAGGAGGAGATGCAGATAAAATCTTAAATGCCATTGGCGCAGATTCGAGAATCGGTAGAAAATACTTAAACTACGGTTTTGGCTTTGGCGGACCTTGTTTTCCGAGAGACAACAAGGCACTTAATCTATATGCTCGGCAATCGAATCATGAATTGCTAATCAGCGGGGCAACCGATGAGATTAACAAGCAACATCTTGAATTTCAGTTTCAGCAATACATGAAAAAATATAACCCCGAAGATGTCATAGTATTTGATTATGTAACTTACAAAAAAGATTCTACGCTGTTGGAAGAATCGCAGCAATTAGCTTTGGCGGTGAAGTTGGCAAAAACAGGAAGAAAAGTAATCATAAAAGAAAGAGCGGAAATAATTACCCTGCTTGAAAAAAAATATCCGAATTTATTTATCTTGGAGAAGATAACTCCATAGTATTTTAATCCACTTTTTGTGTTGCAATTATTAGAAAAACAGAAAAATTATTACGTCATCTATTTGCTGTTAGCGGCATTTGCTTTCATACTGTACGGAAATACTATCGGGCATGATTATAATTTAGACGATGAACTGGTAACCCGTAATCATCGTCTTACATCAAAAGGCATTAGCGCCATTCCTGAAATTTTCACTTCGCCTTATTACAGTGATGAAATGGGCTATAAGTATGAATACCGTCCGGTGGTATTGGCGAGTTTTGCTATTGAACATTCGCTGTTTGGCGAAAGTCCGAAAGTCAGTCATTTTGTTAATGTGTTATTGTATGCTATAACTGCTTTATTAATATTCAGGATTACCTTTCAGATAGCAGGAGGAAATAAATTATTGGTAATGGTTGCTTCGCTGATATTTATTTCTTTTCCGCTTCATACCGAAGCTGTGGCTAACATAAAAAACCGCGATGAAATACTTTCGTTGCTGTTTGGCTTACTGGCTTTTCAAATGGCAATACAATATATTCGCTCCAGTAAATTTTATTTCATTCTTCTTATCGCAATGTTTTTTATATCGGGGCTTTTATCAAAAATGTCGGTATTTTCTTTTGCGCTTTTAATTCCCTTATGGGCAATTTTCAGCAATGCAGACATTAAGAAATTGGCTGCTGTTTTAGTTGTGTGCCTGTTGTCAGTTTTTATTGTTTTGCAGTTGAAATATTCAGGATTATATTATATAATAAAAACATTAATCAAGTTGATATTTCTACTTGCTGTCGTTTATTTATATTCTCGTTGCAGGTGGGTGTACTTGGTAAAACTGAAAGATTCATTTAAAGAGATACTTGCCAGATTTTCTTTCCCTGAAAGTAATGTTACTTGGATAAAATTTAATGAACTGAATAAGCATGATGCACTTCTTTTTGCGTTGACGGGAATAGCTTTAACACATTGTACTTTTCTGAATTCATACAACTTGCTGATTCCTGTTTTTGGACTGATATTATTTATTCCTTTTTTCGGCAACGGATTCAAGATACAATATTTGTTGTTATATGTATTAATAGTATTTTTAATATCTTTAAATTATAATCTGTATGAAACAAAGTTTTTTTTATTGCTGTTATTGGTTAACTTGTTGTATTCGGATAAAGAAAATGCATTAAAAGGATTAGTAGCAAGTGTACTGGTGCTGCTTACTCTTGATTTTTTCATAAACATATGTATTAATTATGCAATCTATTCAGATTTAATTTTCACAATAATTGTGCTTTTTGGCTATTTAGCAATAAGATTCCGCTTATCTAAAATTATTCAGCTTTGTTTTTGGATAGTAGTAATTTCAGCGGTTATAGCACATGGATTCTTTATTGAAGAAGGAATCCATTCCATAAGTTTCATTATTCCTGTTTTTTCAATACTATACCTGCTTTTTGATAAGTGCAAAATGAATTTTTTCGTATCAATTTTTATTTTAGTTTTTTTCTCTATAGACGTTTTACAATATCCTTCTCCTTTAAAAACATATTATTTTAATGAGCAGCATGAAGAAATTCTTGAGGATGCAACGGAATATACTATAGAATCTGTTGTCAATGCCTCGCCTTCAATGGCTGTGAATACGCCAGAAAATAAAAAAGAAGACCGTCCGCTTGATTTTGTAGAATTTCCGCTTGGGCTTAATCCCACATTATCTCAAAAAACAGGAACGGCATTTGTTATTTTGGGTAAGTATCTGAAAATGATGTTTGTACCATATCCAATGAGTTTTTATTACGGGTATGATGAAATTAAAGTTGTGGAAGCAACTGATATTTATGCGTTGCTGTCAATGCTGATTCATATAGTGTTGCTTGTGTCGGCATTATATTTTGCAAAACGTCATTCCATTTTGAGTTTTGGCATTTTTGCTTATCTGGTATCTATTGCCTTATTCTCAAATCTGGCAGCACCTGTTGCGGGCATGTTTGGCGACAGGCTTCCCTATGTTGCTTCATTTGGTTTTTCGATAGCCATGGGTTATTTATTTTATATGGGTTACACCAATATTAAAGGGTTTTACAAAACAGTATTGGTGGGGTCTTTTGCAGTGTTGCTATTAGTGTTTTCCGGAATTACCATTGCAAGAAATGCACAGTGGGAAAATGCTCTAACATTAATGCGCCACGACATCAAGCATCTTGATAAGTCTGCCCAAGCGCATAATTTACTCGCTTCAAATTTGATGAAATACTCTTTTCAAAAAGAGTATGCTCAACAGTCTGGTGCTATGCACAAAGAAGCAGCTTTTCACTTTAGAAGAGCTATAGAAATTTATCCGAAATTTTTTAATGCATGGTATGATTTAGGCAGAACCTACATGATTCTGAATAATACAGATAGCGCTTTTGTGTGCTTCATTAAAGTACATGAAATGGATTCAACACTAAGCGATGCCACTTTAAATATTGCCATGATTGCAGATCAAAAGCAAGATTACAACACTGCTATTAAATATTATGAACGACTTATTCGGATAAACCCTTACGTTCAGGAAGGATATGCCAATCTAAGTTATTTATATTTTAGATTACAACAGCCATATAAATCTATTGAGGTAAATAGAAAAGCCATAGCTTATAATCCTAATTGGAAAGACCCCTATGACAATATTCAACGAGTGGAAGAGTTTCTAAGGCAGAATAATGTAAG
>CAYSGX010000081.1:0-6307 GCA_964430605.1 uncultured Chitinophagaceae bacterium | reverse complement strand
AACTGATTATTTACTTATTGTCTTAACACTATCTGAAATTTCAATATTTCCCATAAGATTTTTTATGCTGAAAAAAAGAAATTTTATTTTCAGCTACATCATCAGGGTTCTGAGAAAGTACCGGAAAATCGTTGTCATAAATCAACATTTCATACTCATCGGGTATTTTACCAGCCTACACAACGGACAAACATCTTTAGGTATATGAGTTCTGTTTTGCCTGTTTCCGGCAACGATAGTCCATGTATCTAAAAGAGGATTGTATCTGAGTTCAGACATGTTTAAAGAGAATACCCAAAGCTAAAGCAAATTCAAAAATGCTTTACGCTTAATTATTCAGGCCTGGTAGCAAAATCAACAATTTTACCGCCAATAAGCATAGATGCTTTTTCGGGGCGCAACTTGCCAATTTCTAAAACCTCATGACTAAATATAGTGTGATTAGTAATGTTCAGTTTATTGCAAGCAGTTAATGTGTAAGTTAAACTATCGTCAGAATTTCTTTTCATACAGCGGCCAGCCGAAGAAAAATAAATGCCGTTTTCTTTGTTTTCACCCACCTGAAACCACCAACGATCTACTAAATCGGCTTCAAATACTTTGCAGTCTGGTGTAAGAATGTTGTTGTTTAATGAACAGGCGTGAAACACTGAAATAATAAACGCCACAACCGCTAAATAGAAAAATTTTTTCATCATAGATACCTCCCCTCTTTTTTCGTTCCACAAATAGATTATTTCTTTATACGACTTCAATGTAGAATAGTTTCAGCATAAAGTCAAGGGTTTGTTTATTTTTGGTGAAATTATTTTTTATTATGAGTAAATATCTGCAAGAATTAATTAACAGGGTAAAGAAAGGAAAGAATGTTTTTATTGCCCCAAGCGCTTATGTTTTGGGCAATGTAACTTTGGGCGATGATGTATCAGTTTGGTATGGCGCGGTGTTGCGTGCCGATTTTGACGATATCGAAATTGGTGCAAGAACCAATATTCAGGAAGGAGTATTAATGCACGTTGATCATGGCACACCTATTAAAGTGGGCGAAGATAACGTGATTGGTCACGGAGCAATTTTGCATGGCTGCACTATTGGTAATTATAATCTTATTGGTATGCGCGCTACCATTATGAATAATGCTAAAATTGGCACCGGCTGTGTTATTGGGGCGCATGCTTTAGTTACTGAGAATATGGTGATACCCGATTATTCTATGGTGCTGGGCTCGCCCGGTAAAGTGGTAAAACAATTGCCCGAAGAAGTGAAGTTTGGTATTCAGGCAGGCGTTGAAGAATACATGAATGAAGCCAAAAAATATTTAGACACTGCCGGGTGAGCAACAGTAAATGTAAAATATTAGTTATCCGGTTTAGTTCAATAGGCGATATAGTTTTAACATCTCCTGTAGTTCGTTGCATTCATAAGCAGTTGCCTGATGCTGAAATTTATTTTTTAACGAAGAAGCAGTTTTTGCCTTTAGTTCAGCATAATACTAATATTCATCAAGTAATTTTATTCGATAATAATCTGAAAGAAACTATCGCGATATTAAAAGATATTGGTTTCAGTTACATTATAGATTTACATAACAATTTTAGGAGCCGGTTAATCAGCGCGGTTTTTCCGTTTACAAAAGTTTTTCGTTTTAATAAACTGAATACCGAAAAATGGCTGTTCACCAATTTTAAAATTAATCGTTTACCACAAAAACATATTGTAGATAGATATTTTGAGGCGGTTGCTGATTTAGGTATAGTAAACGATAATGAAGGGTTAGATTTTTTCATTCCGCCTGATGAAATATTTAATATCAATATTTTGCCCGAAAAATATCAAGCAGGATTTGTAGTATTTTCTATTGGCGGGCAACACAGTACAAAAAAAATGCCTTTATATAAATGGCATCAATTGGCATTATTAATTAGTTACCCAATTATTATTTTAGGCGGAAAAGAAGAAGAACAGGAAGGGGAGGAGTTGAGCGCTGCATTTCAGCATACAATTAGTTACTGCGGAAAATTGTCGCTACTACAATCGGCTTCAATAGTTGCACAGTCTGAATTAGTAGTTACACACGATACCGGATTAATGCACATTGCCGCTGCTTTCAAAAAAACAATCGTTTCCGTTTGGGGAAATACCGTTCCGCAGTTTGGCATGTATCCGTATTACGGCAGGCATGAAATCATAAATCATAAATCTGAAATCGTAAATCTTTCATGTCGCCCGTGCTCAAAGCTGGGGCATAAAAAATGCCCTTCGGGGCATTTTAACTGTATGGAACAGCAAGATGTAAAAGCTATGGCTTTATTTGTGAAAGAGAATCTTCATCTTGCATCTCAATAAGCCTTACAATCATTTCCAAATCCTGATTTTCTTCGGCTACATAAGGCTCTTTTAAATTGTAGTCATATTTTTTTGCCCACATATTCCAAAAGAAAGCAGCGGCAGGGCTTTTCAAATCTTTAATTAATTGATAGCAATTATTCCCGGTTTCGCGATTAATAAGTTTTATTAAAACTTTACCTTGATTCACTGTAAGGTTTTTCAATTTATCTTCAAACTGTTCTTTCAGTTCATGCTCTTTTACTTTCAGATATTTATTCTTTTTACGTTTTTTATCTATGTTTTCTAAGTCTCCATTTATTTGTTGATGCAATGCCCCGGCCATTTTAGCATAAGGATATACGGCTGTTACATATCGTCTCAACTTTATAAACTCGGCTTCTTCCGCCCAACTGTTGAAGCGTTTTTTAGAAATTATATCAACAGGCTTTAATGTGGAAGCAATTAATAAGGTATCGTCCTCAGTTATTTCTTTTAGCGCTACATCTTTTTGAGCAATACCGGCTTTTGCGGCAAACAAGGTTATAAGTATTATTAAAAACAGGTTTTTCATTTTTTGTGTTTTAATTATTACGGTATTTACAATTTATGTGCCAAAACCTGCGTTGAAGTTAAAATATTCTTAAATCAAAATCAAAAATCAATTTTTTACACCAAAAGTTTTATTAAATATTATAGATTTGTAGGAAATTATTAATAAACCCAAAACCCAAAAACTATGAAAAAGAATTTTGTATTATTTTCTGCAATAGTTGGTGGAGCCTTCTTTTTTCAAGGCTGCCAAAATGTAGAAGAAGCCGTTAGCAAGGCAAAAGAAGAAGTAAAGGCTGAATATGAAGCTAAACTTGAAGCGCTTACAACTGAGTGGACCGGTAATTTGGATTTAGTTACTGGTGAAAGAGATTCTTTGCAAGCAGTATTAGATTCTATTTACGCTCCTAAAGAAACTGCTTCTGCTGCCAAGAAACCTGCCGCTAAGAAGCCTGCTACAACTACTACTTCTACTCCTGAACCTACAAGCCCTAAATTAGATGTTGGCCAACAATCAGGTGGAAAAGATAAGTTAGATGTAGGACAAAAATCTGGCGGAAGCGGAAAATTGAAAGTGAATTAATATTTTTCACACTTCATTAAATAAAAAAACCTCCCGAAATTTTCGGGAGGTTTTTTTATTTCAGAACTACCTTAATACTATAAAGTAATTGTAAAAGTGCAATTATCAGCAGCGCCACCTACAGATACTGAATAAGAAACAGCGCCAGTAGCAGAAATGCTACCGGAAATAGTTCCTGCACCGAAAGTTTGGCTAGGGATAGTGATACCACCATCAGAATTAACTTCACCGTTGATTAAAAGGCCGGCATTGTAAAGGTTCAATACAGTTACTTTTTTGTCGTCAGAACCAACAGCAGCTACAACAATAGCATAAGTGTCGTTTCCAGAACCACAAACTTCAGCAGCATTGAATGTACCAATAAATTTAGCTCTTACTAAAGTGCCGCAAGTAGTGCCTTCGTAGCCTGTAGGGCATAAGCAGAAACAGTTGTCTCCATCTTCAGTTGGAGCGCCACTGTTCTCACAAGTTGTGTCTTTACATGGGTCTTTGGTACAAGAGTTCAACGACAATAATGACAATGTAGTCACAATTGCTAAACCTAAAAAGGTCGATGTAATTTTTTTCATAGTTTTTTGTTTTTTTTGGTTTAAAATTCTCTCAAAAATAAGCACACATTCGGATATAAGTGCATTTTCAAGAAAAAAAATAATAAACACTTGTAATTCGCTGTATTAATATTAATACAATTAGTGCATTTAAGAGATGTTAGCATAGAATTATGATACAAAAATCTTCAAAACGGAAAAAAATCAGTAAAATTTAACCAATTCTTTTATTACGCTAAATAAATAATATCCTTCTGGTTATGAGTATTTTATTGCTGGATTTCTTTGTAATTAAAAATACTTTTATTGTTCATTTTTTTATTTTTAGGCAATAGCGGGTATTTTTTGGTTTACATTATATAAATTCGTGCCCTCTAAATAATATTCAAGATATGATTAAGAATTGCATAATGTCAACATTGTTATTTGGGCTTGTAAGCATTTCGTTTATGTTGCAGGCACAATCCGGATGGCAAATTAAGGCTGAACAACAACAAGTTGTTATTAAAGAAAAGAAAGTTGCATGCAATGATGAAGCCAACGGCATTTATAAAGAAATGGTGATGCTTCAGGTTGAAAACAAGAACAATGCGACTGTAGAAGTTTCTTTCAAAAAAGAAATGTGGTTTAATAATGTATGTAACAATTGTGATAAAAATTCATCGGAATATATAGTGAATATACGTTTGAAGCCTAATGAAACCATAGAAGCGACATGTAATGCCAATAAAAACATCAGCATATTCTCTAAAATGCTGAACATGAAAAAATCTGAACTCACCAAGTATGAGTTGAAAAATATTAATGTAACTATTGTAGAGTAATTCAATATAATAACGCAACCAAAATGAAACGCAACTTACTACTAATACTCAGTATTCTTCTGTTTTCTGATTACTACATTAATGCTCAATGCACTATCACGGCATCTGCCCCTATAGATACCGTGGTATGTGGCGATTGCATTAATTTGTCGGTTTTCGGGCAAGGGCAGGGAGATGTAATTTTTTCTGAAAATTTTAATTCAGGCTCGCCTACCGGATGGGCTTTTACACAGCAAGCTACTTTTACCAACCCATGTAGCCCGCAAGGGGTAGATGGTACCACACATATTTGGTTTGGTAACAGTTCCGGTGTTCCCAGAACTTTAAGAACCGTAAACTATAATTTTAGTGGTGCGGTAGCAGGCGCTACAGTTTGCTTCGATATGTTATTTGCGCGTCAGGGTGCAAATGCTCCTTGCGAAGGCCCCGATGAACCCGATGAAGGTGTTTATCTGCAATATTCAATCGATAATGGTAATACGTGGGTAACGGTAAATTATTTTGACCCCAATGGAGGAACAGACCCGCAGTTAGTTAACTGGAACAACTGGTGTTTTCAGTTGCCGCAAGCAGCTTTAACCGCTGCCACTTCTATCCGTTGGTTTCAGGATAACGATTCAGGTGCCGATTACGACCACTGGGGCATTGATAATGTAGTTATTTATTTTAACGATCCTACTTTTACGATAAGCGTTACCGGCAATGGATTGAATTATTCATTTCCGCAAGGAAGCAGTGGTGGTGAAATACCACAGGCAGTTTGCCCGCGCACTACAGAAGTATATACTTTCAGTATGACTAATACTCAAGGTGCTACATGCAGCACTACATATACTATTTACAGCAGAGACCCTGAAATAGTGGTTACTGCGGAAAAAGACACCGCTATTTGCCCGGGCGGTTGCGTAGAGTTAGATGCTACTGCAAAAGTTATCAAAAGCCCTGCAAAAGTTATTAAATATTCAAACAATGAATTTCAGCCTATAACTAGTGCGTTTGGTTCAATAACTGCAATAAATATAAATGTTCAGGGATTAAATTCTCCAACGGTACAGTCGGGTTTAATTCAATCGGTTTGTATTGATAATTTAACATTCTTTGGTTTTGCTATTCCAAATCCTACTTCTATAGATGCTTTGGAATTAAGATTGGTATGCCCTGATGGAACAACTATTGTATTAGTGCCGGCTGGTGTTACTACAGGCACTCAAACTACGGGTTATACCACTACTTGTTTTGTCCCGGCTGGTAGTAACATATCTACGGGTAGCAGCCCATATTCTGGCAGTTATGCTCCAGCCCAGCCATTTTCTAATATAAATGGTTGTACTGCAAATGGTTTATGGGTATTGGAAGTTCAGATGACGGCAGCAAATGCCTTTTTAGGTTTTGGCACTTTTTCCGGTTGGAACATAACTTTCGATGACCCTGAAATAAGCTATCCGGCTGAATTTGTTTGGAGTCCCACTACCGCT
>CAYSGX010000080.1:0-10362 GCA_964430605.1 uncultured Chitinophagaceae bacterium | reverse complement strand
GAAGTAAAAGACATATTCAGTTTCAGGTTTGAAGATTTTGAACTGCTGAACTACAACCCGCATCCTCATATTAAAGCCCCTGTAGCGGTGTAAAAAAATCAGAATAAGAAATCAGTTAGTGGCACTTTTGCAAGTAAGAAGCACAATTAGGCATAAATAGTGAAAATAGCAACTTGGAATTTAGAAAGATTGAAACATAAATCAGAACTAAATTCTATAAACAAAAAGTTGGAAGACATAAATGCAGATATCTTAGTTTTGACCGAAACAGATAATCAAATAAATTGTAAGAACTATAAATATAAAATTGAAACACCCAAACTTTCAGAAATTTCTTCAGATTATTATAGAAAAACAGAAAATAGAGTTACAGTCTTGACAAACTATGAAATAGTTAAACAATATGATACTTACGATAAATACACATCGCTCTGTATAGAATTGAAAACCGAAATTGGGAATTTGAAAGTTTATGGAACAATAATCGGAATTTATGGAAATAGAAACGCTAATTTCAATCAAGATTTAGCAAAACAACTAATAGATATTGATAGACTTTCGACAGATAAAAATCTTTGCGTGGTTGGAGATTACAATATTTCATTTTCAGATAATTACTATTTTACAAATTTTGGGAGAAACGAAATTGAAAAATCTTTTGAAAAAAATGGAATAGAATTATTGACGAGAAACCAAAAAGAATGTATAGACCATATTGCAATTTCAAGAAACTTTATTGAAAACAAAGGTTTTGAAGCACAAGAATGGAACGAAAATAAAAAACTTTCAGACCATAAAGGAATATCCATAAACATTATTAGATGAAAATAAATAGAATAGATTTTGAACTTTGAGTTTTGAATTTTAAAACCTATGATAAATATAATAGTAGCAGCTTCTAAAAACCATGTAATTGGCAAAGACAATAAACTGCTTTGGCACTTGCCCAACGATTTGAAATATTTCAAGGCCGTTACCAGCGGGCATCCTGTTATTATGGGCAGAAAAACGTTTGAATCAATAGGCAAGCCATTGCCCAACAGGCTGAATATTATAATTAGCCGCAATCAATATGAACCACAAGAAAATTTAATCTACACTACCTCGCTGCAAGAAGCCATTACCATTGCCAAAGCAAAAGATGAAGAAATATTTATTATTGGCGGTGGTGAAATTTACAGGCAAGCCCTGCCTTTAGCCGATAAAATACATTTTACTTTGGTAGATACTGTAATTGAAGGCGATACTTTCTTCCCCGAACTCAGTGAAAATGATTGGCAAACAGAAAGCAGCGATTTTAACCCAAAAGACGAAAAGCATGCTTTTGATTACACATTTTTAATCTACCGTAAAAAACTTAATTAGCAAATAAATACATATTTTTGCTCCGTAAATAAAGTTGCTATGAAAAATTTAAGAATTGCTGTTGTACTATTGTTAACAATGGCTGTATTTGCATCGTGCCAAAAATGGCGCGACAACCGTACTCCTTTCGCGGCATCAGATAACGCGTTGGCCGAAGTTTCATTTACTGATGTGTTTCGTGCAGTATTAAATGCCGGAGTAAATTATGATGGCGCACCGTCAAATATAGACACTTGCGCTGCCTTAACAATTCAGACTAATACAGGTAATTATCCTGTTATTATTCGTTTAGATTATGGTGCTGAAAACTGTATTGGTTATTACAACTTTAAGAAAAAAGGTGTAATTGTCGCGCAGTATTCGCAGCCTGTTAGCCAACAAAATGCACGGATAGATGTAACTCTGGAAAATTTTTATTCTAACGATTATTTAGTAGAAGGTACTGTTACCATTATATTTTTAGGAGTAACTGATGGTAAATCTCAATTCAGCTTAAAGGTTACCGATGGAAAAATTACCAACCCTGATGATGAAGCGGTAACGTGGAATGCAGAATATTTATATGAAAGAGTGGAAGGTGAAGATTCACCGCAGTTTTTATGGAACGATATTTTTAGCGTTACCGGAACTGCTGAAGGCAGGAACAGCAACGATAATACTTTTAGCGCTACCATTAAAGAACCATTATTATATGAAATGGTTTGCCGTTGGGCTAAAAAAGGAATTGTAGAAGTAGAGCCAAGTGACAGAAAAACCAACTCGCTGGATTATGGTAACGAAAATGGTTGCGACAACCAGGCAAAAGTTACTATTGGCAAAAAAGAATACCCTGCTACTTTGAGATAGCACTTTTTTCTTCGGAAAATATTTAATGCCTCTGAAAAAATTTCAGGGGCATTTTTATTTATGAGGCATCTTTGAGAAATAGTATCCTCTATGAATCAAATTATTCCTCAAATGCCAAAGCAGCAGCTTGTTCGCCCAGTTCGCTGCCAATGGCAATGCCCATGCCGCCCAATCTTGCAGCAACAATTGTATGTGAGCTTACCCTTTTTAAAATCGGGAATTTATCTTCGCCAAATGCCATAATGCCCGACCATGAACTATCTGCTTCAAAAGGGGTATGGGGCAAAATTATTTCTTGTAGTTTTTGAATTAAACCGTTCATTATTTTTTCAGTAGTGCCGAATGAAGTAGTGTTTTCAGCCTCAAAATCCATATTTCTGCCACCACCAAACAGCACTCTGTTACCTACATTTCTGAAATAATAAAAGCCTTCATCGAAATGAAAAACGCCTTTAAATTTCAGGTTATGAATGGGCTTTGTGATTATGACTTGTCCTCTGCCTGCATTAATATCCAGTTGTGGAAAAAACTTTTTGGTAAACGCGTTGGTACAAAAAATTAATTTCTTTGCTTTAAAACAAAGTGGTTTATGTGAAGCATTTTCAGTTGTGTAAACTGATATTCCCTGGGCATGTTCATCAAAAGTATTTATGGTAGCTCCGGTAATAATTTTTCCGCCTAAACGAGTAACATAATCAATTAAGTTACTCATCATTTTTCCTGTGTCTATTTGCGCTTCAAGCGGATGATAAATTAAGTGCTTTACTTTTTCTGAAAACCCGAAAGTATTTATCAGTTCATTTTTTATTGCAATGGCGTTACTTTGGAATATGGGCTGAAGTAATTTATTCAGTGAATCAATTTCATTGAGCCTTTCATCGTTTTCAGAAAATAATAACTCATAGCCACCATAATGTTCAAAGCCAATATTAGCATCGCCCAATCTTTGTCGTAATTTATTCAGCCCTTTATATCTTAACGCGACTAATTGCAATACCTTTTCTTCAGGCATTGTTTTTAAATCGGCCAGTATTTCGGTAAGGCTGCCATAGCAGGCAAAGCCTGCGTTTTTGGTGCTGGCGCCCGATGGCAACAACCCTTTTTCAAGAATTAAAACTTTAGTGTTGGGCTTGTTTTCTAATATAGAAGCTGCTGTTGAAAGCCCGACTATACCCGAGCCTGCAATAATAAAATCGTATTGCAGAAAAGATGATTGTTCCCAAAAAGAAAGCATGGTTTATAAATTCAAAAATCGAAACTCAAAATTCAAAAATAAAATTTCCCGCAGATTTCGCTGATTACGCAGATGATTTCTCGGAAAGACGCAAAGGCGCAAAGAAAAAACTTAGCGGCTTTGCGTGCAACATTTTCACTCAGCAGTTGCAACTATACAGCTACTTTCAGCACACCTGCCAATACCTGAATATTAACCTTGTCGATGCAGGTATTTACCGCTTCTAATATTACTTGCTTGCCGTTGTGCAGCTTCACTTCTAAAGCAAAGCCTGTTTTGTTATTAATAGCATCGTTAATTGCCTGCACTACTTTAGCAATATCGTTTACATGAAAAAGCGCTTCAAAATCATTAATGGTTTCTATTGATTTGTTGCTGCCTGTAATTTCTTCAAAGTATTGCGATACGGCAAGGCTTCTGTCGTCAATAATTAATCGCCAGAAAGCGGCATTGGTAAGCCGTTGCACAACATCTAACCTAAATTCAGTGCGATGTAAATCATCGGCATATTTTTTTATTTCCCTTCTGATTTGTGAGCGTTCAAATGCATAACGGATAGATTGTGTAAATACTTTCCCGTCAAACTGCCCTTTCACTAAAAAATCCTGTGCACCCATTTTCACGGTTTGAATACCCAGTTCTTCATCTTGCAAGCCGGTGAGTACAATTACCACAGCATCTTTCTTCACTTCTAAAATTGCCTGTAGCGTTTCAATACCTACGCTGTCGGGAAGATTGAAATCTAAAATAATTAAATCGTAAGCGTTTTTAGAAAGTAAATCAATAGCCGATTTTAAATATTCGGCATGGGTGATGTGCGCATTTCTAAGCACCGAATCTTCGAGATAAAATTTAATTAAAAAAGCATCTCCGGGATTGTCTTCTATCAATAAAATATTAAGCGATTGTTCCATTATAATAATGTTTTTCGGTCGTTGTTTTTTGGAATGCGGGCCATTTTGCACCAAAAGTCTATTAAAGAGTTAAATAGTTTAGAAAACTTTTCAAAATCAACAGGTTTTGAAATATAGCAATTGGCATGTAAATCATAACATAGCTGAATATCTGATTCAGACTCGGATGAAGTTAAAATAATAACGGGAAGATATTTAAGCTCTGAATCTGTCTTAATTTCTTTTAAAACCTCAAAGCCGTTTTTCTTGGGCAGGTTCAAATCTAAAATTACTAATGAAGGCGATAATTCTTCGGTATAGATTCCTTCTTTACGTAAATATTTCATGCCTTCATCGCCATCGTTTACCACAAAAATTTTTTCAAGATGTACATTATCTTTCAAAAATTCCTGAGTTAACCGCACGTCTCCGGGATTATCTTCTATAAGTAATATAGTATATCTCGTTTCCTGGCTCATAGTTACTTCTTCAATTCAAAATAGAATGTAGTGCCTTCATTAATAACCGATTCAACCCAAATTTTTCCGCCATGGCGCTCAACAATTTTCTTACAAATAGAAAGCCCTATTCCTGTTCCCGGATACTCTGTCCGGTTATTTAACCGTTGAAATATAACAAAAATTCTGTCATAATACTTCTTTTCAATTCCCACGCCATTATCTTTTACAAAAAAAGTGTATTTATTTTTTTGTTCAGTATAGCCAATTTCTATTTTAGGCTTTTTACCGCTTTTAAATTTAATGGCATTATCTACAAGGTTTTGAAGCAAGCTGGTAATTTGAGAATAATCTGCTTTTATGGCAGGAAGTGACGGGTAAATTAACTCTACGTTATTATCCGCGATATTTTTTTGCAAGTTGAATGTTACCGCACGCATCACATTATCTAATTCTATTTTAGAAAAGTCTTTTCCTTTTCTTTCTACTCTTGAATATTCTAAAATATCATTGATTAAATCCTGCATTCGTTTTACGCCATCAATAGCATAAAACATAAACTCTTTTATATCGGACGAAAGATGCTCGCCTATTTTCCGCTCTATTAAATGCACATAACTCGAAACCATTCTTAGCGGCTCTTGCAAATCGTGTGAAGCGGCATAGGCAAATTGTTCTAAATCTTCATTAGAGCGTTGCAATTGAAAGGCCTGCTGTTGCAACTTATTTTCAATTTCTTTAAAATCGGTAATATCAAAAGAAATCAGTAACACCGAGGTAACTTCGTTTTTGATATTCCTAACCGGAAGGATGTAATTTTTGTAATAATAATTTTCAAGATTTCTCTCTATAACATTTGTTTCTCCGTCTAAAGCTTTTTTGAACAGTTCAATATATCGTTCCACATCACCATCGGCATAGGGGGCATATTTATGTTGTTTCAATTCATCTGCCGTTTTCCCTTCCATAAGGTCGATGCGGATGTTATGATTTTTAAAAATTTCGCCTTCAATAATTTTTACCCTCAGTTCTTTATCTAAAACAATAATGGCTACTTTAGGTATATTGCTTACAATGGTTCTGTATAGCTTTTCCGATTCTCTAAGCTGCTCATCATTTCTTTTCCGTTCTAAGGCGTTGGCAAAAATTTGTCCGAGAATTTTAAGTAACGGCTCGGCTTTATCTGACCAGAATTTTTCTTTTGTAAAAGACGCGAAAATGTATGCCCCGACAAATTCTTTATGGAAGAAAATAGGAACGCCAAACATAGATTTTAATCCGCCCGATAACATAATTTCCTTTAGCGCACCTGCTTCACCGGGCAAAGTATCTAATGCAGGTATGCTTATAAAGCCATTATTCTGAATGGTGTTAAATGCCCAGGGAAAGGTATCGTATGATATTCCCCAATAATCGCCAGGCACAGGGCTTCGTCCATCAGAAAACCACGAATGAGTTAAATTCAAAGTTTTGCCTTGTTTATTGTAATGAAAAACATACCCTTGGTCGGTATCGAAGAAATTACCAATAATGCCTAACGCTTCGGTTATTTCAGCATCAATCGCATCGGCTTTTATATTAATAAACCTGGAAGAAATGGAAGTAACAACTTTTTCAAATTCTAACTTGAAATCTAAAAAACTTTCGGTTGCTGCCCGCTCCATCGCGTTAGAGAGAATTTGACACACGGTTTTAATAAATGTCAGTTCCGTGTCGGGCAATTCAGCTTCATGTTTTGATGACATGATGAAGTAGCCTAAACGCTTTTTCTTGTATTGAAGCGGTATTGCCAAAAAAGATTTTACATTGATATTGTCCAGTATTCTTTTCTCTAACGAGTCTTTGGGAATGTCATCGGCATAATTAAAAAATGAATAGCCGCTTTTATCTATTTGCGCTAATATCCATTTAAAATCATTTTCCTTATAATGATGTATCCCGTATTTACCTTTTAACAAGTCGTGCTCGGTTTCATTAGTCCAAACATGCTTATAGCTTATTGAGCTATCATCATTAATTGCACCTATTACAGCCCTTGTCATTCCTGTATTGCTGCAAATTGTTTTCAGCGCTTCTACCATTACGGTATCAATTTCTTTATAAGAAATATTAAAAAACTCGGTTGAAATTTTTGCAATCAACTCGCTATAGTGTAATTGTTTTTTAAGCCGCTCTTCAATTTTTTTTATTTTGGTAATATCTGTCGATACGCCCAGAATTTCAGTAGTTCCTTTTGATGTGGTAAGCAGGGTTTTTACAGTTTGCAGCCACCGTTCTTCATTGGTTTTTTTATCAAAATATTTTTCTTCTGAAACGTTAGGTTTTCCCGATTCAATTATACTCTTGTCTTCTAAAAGATATCTTTGAGAGTTTTCGAAAGCATTTGGCAAGTCTATATCTGATTTGCCAATAATTTTCTTGATGGTAGTTCCCGATGCTTTGGCAAATTTTTTATTTACCAGCTTATACCTGCTTTCTTCGTCTTTAACAAAAATAAGATTGGGGTTGGCATCAATAATAGAGTACAGATAAGTTTGCTGCAATTTTATTTCTTCTTCTTTATCTTTTATACCTGAAATATCTCTTGAAATAGAAGCAAAGAAATCTACCTTGCCGCTTTTATCTTTTTTACATACCAGCACCTGAGACACCTGTATTAAATCCCCATTGGTTTTTACAAGTGTAAGATCGCCCGATGCAGAGCCGCTTTTCATGGCTTCGGGTATCATTTTCTGCGTTAGATATTCCCAGGATTCTTGCGTGTGGTAGTCTTTAGGGTGAAGTTTAGAGTAATCTTTTATTTCTTCAGAACGAAACAATTTTATGGCTGCCTTATTAATGTATCTTATATTCCCGTAATAGCCCGTAACCACAACTATATCTGAGGTAGATTCTATTGCCGTAAACAATAATTCTTTATCGTTAGTTACATTAACCAGTTCAATTTGCTGCTTCTTAAATTCTGTAATGTCTTCATAGCTCATTACAGAGCCTACTACCGTATCGTTATCAATAAGCGGGTATATTGAGGCTTTGAGGTGCTTTAAGGTTCCGTTATCGTTTCTGGCAATTAAATTTTTATTTTTTGTGGTAACCTTCTGTTTAATGGCTTTGTATATTGGCAATGTTTCATAATTGTGCGGAGAACCGCTTTCAAGATTCAGCAAATCATACTTACTTACCCAATCTTGCATTGCCATACCAAAAGAATCGCCAAAATCTTTTTTAACCGTATCATTTATATATACCACTTTCCCCTCGTGATCGGTAATTAGAACGCCATTGGCAATAACATCTAAAGCATTTGAAATAATTTCTTTATCGACTACTATATTTCTCAATGAAATTCCGGTTTAATGTGTACGTGAAAAATAGAGATTTTGTGGCAAACTGCAAAGGAAACGTTTAAAAACAAAAAACCTGCGGAAGTTTTCGCAGGTTTTCGTTTTCTTATTTTATTGGCAATTTACGCTTTCCACTTAATGGTGCAGCCAATAGCTTTGGTTTCTTTCAGCTTTGGTTCTTTGCCGCTTAATATATCTTTAATGGCATCTTCCACATATTTTACTTTATTCTTTTTATTGCCTTCGCTGTCATCGTCAATAGCGCCAATATAAAGTACCTTCAAGTCTTTATCTAAAATATATACATGCGGTGTCCTGGTTGCGCCAAATGCTTTGGCTGTTTCTTGTGTTTCATCGTGCAGGTATGGAAAAGGATACTTATATTCTTTAGCGCGTTTAATCATTTCTTCATAAGAATCTTCAGGTACTTTTTTAGCATCGTTGGGATTAATGGCTACCACCGGGAAACCTTGTTTTTTAAAGCTGTTATCCAGGTCGATAATTCTTTGCTCATACAGTTGTGAAAACGGGCAATGGTTGCAGGTAAAAATTACTACATAACCTTTGGCATCTTTTATTTCTTTCAGGGAAATATTTTTGCCGTCAACATTTTTCAGGCTGAAATCTTTAGCCACATCGCCAATGGCATATTGCGCGTTTGAAGCAAAAGCGAAAAGTGTAATTAATACTGAAAATAAAATTTTGTGTGTCATAACTAATCGTTTATAAATGGTTTAATTAAATCTTCTATTTCTTCATAACTGCTGAATTGCTTTTCGAGAAACATTCTTGTTACCGAAGGCTTGTGAATGATTAATGTAGCCGGAATAGAGCCTCCCCAGGTTTTACTTACCTGCGAAATCCAATCGTTGTAATTAGGGGCATTCAGCAATAATACTTCCGATTGAATATTATTATCGTTTACAAACGGCAGCAGCTTTTTTTCATACTGGCTTTTAAAATCTAAACTCACCAAAGTAACTTTCAAATTATACATTGAATATTCTTCGTGCAGCCTTTCAAAATAAGGCAATTCTTCCACACATGGCTTGCACCATGTTGCCCAAAAGTTTATTACATGAATAGTATCGTCTTTAGGTTCGAGCTTTGGCGCAAATTCTTTAAAGGTGAGCACAGGAACTTCCTGAGCAGCAACATTGCCCGCAAGGACTAAAGAGAAAACTAAACTCAATACTATTCTCATTTGCTCAATTCAGCATTGATGGCTTTTATTACTTCATCTTCATACACTGTTGTTCTTGGCGAGAAAGAAGTTACCACTTCGCCATTTTTATTGATTAAGAATTTCTGAAAATTCCAACTCACCGATGCTTCGGTTGTGCCGTTCAATTCTTTTTTGGTTAAGAACTGATATAAAGGATGAATATCTTTTCCTTTCACCGAAATTTTTTCAAACATATCGAAACTAACGCCATAATTTTTTTGGCAAAATTCCGCGATATCACTGCTGCTGCCGGGTTCCTGCCCCATAAAATTATTGGCTGGAAAACCCAAAATAACAAAACCTTTTTCTTTGTATTCTCCATACAGTTTTTCAAGGTCTTTGTATTGAGGCGTTAAGCCGCATTTACTGGCAACGTTTACCACCAACACCACTTTGCCTTTATAATCAGCAAGGTTTTTCGGCTTGCCATCCAGCATGTTCATGCTGAATTGATAAATGGTTTTATCGCCTTTGGTGTCGTAATTAATTTGGTCTTTTCCGGTAATTAAGGCGTAGATTCCTGAAACTAAGCCTACTACTAATACTGCTATAAACAACATTTTTTTCATGATTTAGAGTTGTAATCAATGGTTAAAATACAATTTTATTGTGGGTTTGGTTTGTTAAAGAATGTCAATTTTGTAATTCTTCATTCTCGAAAGGCTTATCGCCTCTTTGTTGCGGAATAAATTTTGAAAAACGGTAGCCTGTCATAATTACAGAAGTGAAACACAATTTAAGCATTAAAATTTCAGAAGCTATTTAAAATTGTAAATTTCTTTAATGTCTGTCAGCCAAAATCCAGATGAATATTCTATCGTGTGGACACATCTTTTTTATATAAACCACATAGAAACATAGTTGTTAGGGCTTTATTTCATAGTATTCGATTTTATTATTAAATTCTGAGCCTGCTATTGTATCCCGCTTGCCGGGACTATGTTTCATTTAAAACAGGCATCAGGCAATCATAGTCCCGCCAAGAGGCGGGATTCAC
>CAYSGX010000079.1:5725-10371 GCA_964430605.1 uncultured Chitinophagaceae bacterium | reverse complement strand
TCCATGTGGTATCTGCAACACCGCTACAAATTGGCGGAAAACATTGACCAAAAGGACATGCGGAACAATTTTGAAATGGAACTCCGGTTTCCCAAGTATAAGGGCCAATACCGCCAGACACGGTGTAGTTACCATTTGGCTCTACGCATACTTCTAAATTAGCGCAGTTGTTTACGGTAATATTAATAGATTCACTACCGCATGGTAATGTGTAAGTAATTGTATGCACGCCAACACCTGCAACTGATGGGTTAAATGTTCCAGCACTTGCGTTGGTAATTCCTGTGCCGCTCCATATCCCTCCGGTAGTACCTAATGGTGTAAGGTTAATTGCAGCAGCGGTTGAGCAATAAGGTCCCGTAGGACAAAGGCTTGCATTACAACATATTAAGCTATCAGGTAAGCAAGCAGTCATATTTATTGCTTGAATATATCCTACTCTTGAAGAGCTGGTATTTGTACCAGTTGCGCCAACTGCAATAATTTCACCATTATTAGATATGGCTATATCATACACACTGAAAGGAGTATTTACGGAACTTATGAAGGTTAAATTTGCATCATATTTTACAACCCCATTTCCTGAACCTACATATACGTTGCCACATCTGTCTATTGCAATACCACTATTACCTGCGGCTGTTAAACCGAAAAGCGGGTCAGTAACATTTGAACCACCGGGTATTGTGGCAGTACCCAGTATTGAACCATCAATGAGTGAACGTCTGTGAATAGTTTCACCGTTATGAGAATAAAGGAAATCTTTATTAGCTCTGATTGCCATTATGCCCGAGTTGCCATGACGAGGTCTATAGTTTTCGCATTTATATCCAAATCTGTATCCATGACTTAGTTTAAATAATGGCTCATTAATTGTGCTACATCCTCCAATGGTCTGATTAATAACGCCAATTGTGTCATGTGTGAGAAAGTAGTATTTGGCATTATAAGATGATGTAATAGACCTTACTTCTTGTCCGCCAATACCTCCACTAAATAAGGAACCAGAAACTACAACTTGAGAGGCTGTTACATTTCCATTATTGGTGTTAATATCAAAAATAGCTGCATTTACGTTTGTTAATTGAGCTAATACCGTTCCTCCTACCACAAGTTTTGTCTGATCGCAATTGAACGCTATGTTCCAGTATTCATAAGCATCAAATAAGCCCCCTGTTGTTCTGCTCCAGTCCAATCCGCCATTAGTATTTATTTTTTGTATAGCTGCCGTAGAGCCATTAGTTACATAACTGTTACCATTTCTATCAGTAGCAAGAGTTCCTAACCATGTACTGTCAGATTGAACACTATATGGTGTGTTATGTGTCCATTGCAATACACCAGATGAATTGTATTTACGTAAACGCATAGGGCTGTCTCCCCCAATTATATATACATTACCAACCTGATCAGCTTCTACCTCCCAAACACAATTAGTATTACTTAAAGTTGGGGTTTCTACCCACGGGTCAACGATTATAGTTTGGGATTTATCATAATTACCTAAAAGGAACGAAACAGAATTACCCTTTTTTGTGAACTGAGATGGAATTACAATTGAAGAATTGTCGGCATAAAAAGTATGTGGTTCATGTTCAATTATATCGCCAAATGAGGTGGGGATAACAATTCTACCTAAATCATTTAATGTTACTAAAGATTTTTCAGGGTAATTCATCCTTACCTTTGAAACATCTCCACCCGGATGCACAATTAAAGAATATTTAATTCCATTTTTTGGGTGCAAAACATACTCTATATCTATGTTGTTGTAGATGTTTTTATAAAGAATCTTTTTGTAGCTTCTGATATCTTCTACTTGATAGTAAGAATCTTCTTTTAGGAAAGAATAAACGTAGTAATCAGGATTCAAGTCTTCACCAACCAATTCAACGTTGAAGTTGGCTCCTTCCCAGTTAAAATGAACAAACTCTATGGTTTTTAATCTTCTAGGTTTACTTCTGTCTCCTCTCTTACGATCAGGGTTTCTTGTCAGTTTTTCAAAACGATAAGACACTCCTTTTTTTGTAAAATAAATCTGTTGTTCTCCATTGTCAACTGCAAATAAAATTTCAGTATTAGGGAACTCGTCTCTCCCGTCAAACTGCCCTTTGTTTTCAATAAAACTTTTGCTGTCTTCAAATTTTACTTGCCAGTTGGTAGTGTTTTGTTGCGCGTTTGATGCAGATGAAAAAATGAAGCAAACAAGAGCAAGCGATAATAAGTATTTCATAAAAATTTTGTTGGTTGTGTGCTTAAAGATATTAAGATAATGTTATGCCTGCAAAATACAGGCGTTAAAAATTAAATAGTTTCAATTAATCGCTTCAATATCAATGTCATTTTAGGCTCGGCTGTTTTGGCTACTTTAATTACATCTTCCAGAGAAGTTTCCTGAATCAGCTCTTTAGGGTAGCCCATATCGGTAATCACAGAAATAGCGAATACTTTCAGTTCCATGTGTTTGGCTACAATAATTTCAGGAACGGTGCTCATGCCCACGGCATCGGCACCTATAATATGGAAGAATTTATATTCCGCGGGAGTTTCCAGGCATGGGCCTTGCACACTTACATACACGCCTTCGTGGCAATCTATGTTTTCAGCCTTAGCGATATCGAGCGCTTTTTGAATAAGTGGCTTATCATAAGTGTGCAGCATATCGGGAAAGCGAGGCCCCAGCTCGTTATAGTTTTTGCCTCTCAACGGATGCTCGGGTTGTAAGTTAATATGGTCGTTCAAAACCATTAAATGCCCGTTGCGGTAATCGGGGTTTAATCCGCCCGAAGCGTTTGACAGAAACAAGATTTCGATACCCAGAAATTTCAGCACTCTTACAGGGAAAGTAACTTCCTGCATGGTATAGCCTTCGTAATAATGAAAGCGGCCTTGCATCGCCACCACTTTTTTACCGCCTAATGTCCCGAAAATTAACTTGCCCTTATGGCTCTCTACCGTAGAAACCGGGAAATTGGGTATATCGCTATATTCTAAAGTAGCAAAAGGCTCAATTTCATTTACAAGATTACCCAACCCTGTACCCAAAATAATACCGTACTGCGGCTTAAAATTTACTTTAGATTGAATGTACTGTACAGTTTCGTTAATTTTCTCAATAAGGTTTTCCATTAATTGGGTTTTATTACGGCTTGTAAATAATTCAAAATTTCGTGGTCGAAAATATGCTTGTCTTGCTCAAAAAAGCGCACTTCAACAGGCAGGGCGAAAATGCTCAATTTTTTCTGAATAAACCATTCCCTGTGTTCAAATAATCGTGCCGCATCTTTTTCGGTAGTCAACAAAATTTTATTGTCTGATTCTATATTATTAAACGACTCGCTGATGGTTTCTAAATCATAACGGTCGAAATAATGATGGTCGTTATACTCCCTCAGCCAGCAGCGGTTTACCTGCGCTTCTACATAGTGTTTCAACTCATCGGTATTCGCTATTCCGCAGAAAATATATACATCCTGATTTTTGCTGAAAGGTAAACGTTCGTTAGGGTTCATCAGGTTATAAGGCGTACCGTAGTGCAGGTACGAGAAGAAAACTTTCTGGTGTTTTTCAGGCTGAATATTTTCAATAAAATATTTTTTTTGCACTTCGGAAATATTTTCAAGACACTTGGAAACCACAATAAAATCCGCACGGGTAGCTGCCGAAGCATATTCGCGCAATCTTCCGGCAGGCAGCAACATATCGCTGAAATAAGGATTGCTGAAAGTAGTCAGCAATATTGAAAGGCTGGGTGTAACGGCACGGTGCTGAAAAGCATCGTCCATCAATATTACCTGCGTTTCGGGCAGATCGTTAATAATTTGCGGAATGGCAAACAGCCTGTCTTCCGATACGCAAACATCGGCAAAAGGATATTTCTTTTTCAGCAATAAAGGCTCATCGCCCAGCATATTGGCATCATCGGTTTCGGCAGCTATGCGGTAGCCGCTTGATTTTCTTTTGTAGCCTCTGCTCAATACGGTTGTTTTGTAACGGCTGCCCAACAACTTTAAAAGATATTCCGTATGTGGTGTTTTCCCCGTGCCGCCCACCGAGAGATTGCCAATGGCGATAATCGGAAAATCGAAGCGTACACTCTTCAGGTATTTTTTATTGTACAGGTAATTCCTGAAACGAATAATTAATCCATACAGCCACGAAAAAGGGGCGAGTATAATTTTCAGCATTTGGCTTGCAAGCGACATTATTGCAAAGCTATTATTTTGGTTTTAAGTTTTGGGGGTTAAGTGGTGTATAATCAACAGCACGCTGATGACGCTGATTGTTTAAGATTTGTTATGATTTAAAAAGCCTCTCCCCCATTTACTGTAACACTTACTAATAGCTTGCAGGTTTGGAGGCTGTCTCAAAAGTCTGTCATTCTATGTTTAGAAAGATATCAGGCTGACAAGCACACATTTTTCAAAGAAGTATGGTAGTAAATAGCTAAACCAAAAAAGGTGCGAAAAATCTCCCGCACCTTTTTGTTTATTGAAATTGAAATATTCTATTTCAAATTTTTAAAATCATCTACCGATATTTCTTTTTCGGCAATAGTAACTTGTGTTTCAATCAGGCTGAAAAGTTTTTCTTCTAATAACTGGTCAAAAGTTTTTTGAACATGGTCTTTGTTAGACAACATATTG
>CAYSGX010000079.1:3522-5715 GCA_964430605.1 uncultured Chitinophagaceae bacterium | reverse complement strand
TTGATATTCTTCCGATTCCATCAGTTCGTCATCAACATTCAAATATCCCTGCAAGCCTTTTTTGGTATGCTCTTTCACTTCATCCTGAGTAACGTTAATGCCGTGGTCTTTAATCAGTTTATTAGTAATCAATCTCCATTTTAAACTCTTTGTAAAATCGGGATATTGTGCTTCTACTTCTTCAACAGTAATAGGCTTTTCGTTAGAGACACGAATCCATCTTTTCAAGAAATCATCGGGCAAAGGCATTTCAGTTTTATTGAGCAACTCATCTAAAATTTGATTGTGCAATACTCTTTTGCTTTGGGTATCGAAATACTTCGCTATCTCGCTGCGCAACACTTCACGAAACTCTTCTTCGGTTTTTGCTTTGCCCGGCCCGATAGCCATGTTAAAAAATTCTTCATCTAATTCAGCAGGCGTAACACGATTAATTTTTTTCAACGTAAAGCTGAATACGTTGCCTTTGGTGTTGGCTTCTTCGGCAGTTAAATTCAAAAAGTGCTTAGCCACTTCTTCTTTTGTTTTGTTGCCCACAGCATTATAAATATCGAAATGTGTGGTGCCGTTAAGTGTTAATGCCAATAATTGATTTTGCACCGCTGCATCAGTAATCATATCTATTGGGAAAGCAGTGCTATGTGTGTAAGCATCGGCTTTTTCAGTACCGTCTTCATTTAATTCAGTCCAGTCGCCAAACAATACATCTTCTTTTTGCACTGCATCTTCAGGGTTGGTCATTTTACCAAAACGCTTACGCAACGAATCAATTTCAGTATTCAACAGTTCATCATCTACTTTAATTTTATTCAGAGTAAAAGTTGAATTTTTAGAAAGAAGGCTCAATTCAAATTCGGGTGTTAAACCCAATTCATAAGCAAACTCATAATTTTTGGGTGTATTGATATCAATATCAATCAACGCATCTTCTTTAGGTAGCGGGTTGCCTAAAACTTCAATTTTATTTTCGGTTAAGAAAGTATTTAACTGGTCGTTAATTACTTTATTCAATTCATCGGCCAATACAGAATTGCCATACATTTTCTTAACCAAAGAAGCCGGGGTTTGCCCTTTTCTGAAACCTTTTAATTCTACTTTTTTTCTAAGGTCTTTAATAGCATCTTCAACTTTAGCTACATAATCTTCGGGTGCCAGTTGAATTTTTACAACAGCATTTAACGAGTCGATATTTTCTTTAGTAATATTCACAGTAAAATATTTATGGATTTAATGTTTGAAATTTTAATTGAAACTCCTGCAAAACGGAAAAACATTTAGAGCAGCACTTTAGAAGTGTTAAAAACATCGTTTTCAAATAAAAAGTAAAAAGTGCGGGCGGAGGGACTCGAACCCCCATGCCGTGAGGCGCTTGATCCTAAGTCAAGTATGTCTACCAATTTCACCACGCCCGCAGTTGTTTTATTTTAAATACGTTTTGCAAAGAACGGAGCGCAAAAATACCATAATTTAGACAGTTACGCAATTTTGTGTTTGAATTTCTTTTTAGGTAAAATGGTTCGGTAGTTACCTTTCTATTAATTTTATGTTTTTATGAGCGAAGAGAAAACTATACCCGAAATACAAGAGGCACAAGACCAGGAAAGAAAAGAGATTCTGAAAAGATATCGCCATTTGCTGCGTGCGGTAGGTGCTAAAGCCAATACAGGCGATAAAAAGCAAATTCGTCAGGCATTTGAAATGGCATTGGAAGCGCATAAACACATGCGTAGAAAATCGGGCGAACCTTATATTTTCCATCCGTTGGCGGTGGCGCAAATTGTTGCTTCAGAAATTGGTTTAGGTCCCACATCGGTGGTGTGTGCTTTGCTCCACGATGTGGTTGAAGACACCGAAATTTCTTTAGACGATATTAAAGTAGAATTTGGAGCAAAAGTTGCCAAAATTGTTGATGGGCTCACCAAGATTTCGGGCGTATTCGATTTAAATACTTCTGAACAGGCCGAAAATTTCAGAAAACTTTTACTCACCTTAACTGATGATGTAAGAGTAATTCTTATAAAAATTGCCGACCGCCTGCACAACATGCGCACGCTCGATTCGATGGCGCGCAACAAACAATTAAAAATTGCTTCTGAAACAGCTTCTATTTATGCGCCTCTGGCTCATCGCTTGGGTTTATATGCCGTAAAATCTGAATTGGAAGATTTGGTGATGAAATATACCGAAGCCGAT
>CAYSGX010000079.1:0-3512 GCA_964430605.1 uncultured Chitinophagaceae bacterium | reverse complement strand
CACCATTGCCAAGCGGCTTTCGGAAACCAAACGCGAAAGAACCCGATATATCAATGAATTTGTAAAACCTATAAAAGAAAAGCTGGAAGCCGTTGGTTTGAAATTTCAAATTCATGGTCGCCCAAAATCTATTTTTTCTATCTACAATAAAATAAAAAATAAAGGCGTAGAGTTTGAACAGGTGTATGATTTGTTTGCCATTAGAGTAGTGTTAGATTCTGAACCTGAAAACGAAAAGTCTGATTGCTGGAAAGTTTATTCAATTGTTACCGATATATATAAGCCTAATCCTTCTCGCTTGCGCGACTGGGTTTCAACACCCAAAACCAATGGATATGAAGCCTTGCACACTACCGTAATGGGGCCAAAAGGTCGCTGGGTTGAAGTGCAGGTAAGAACCGAGCGTATGGATGAAGTAGCCGAAAAAGGTTATGCAGCACATTGGAAATACAAAGAGAATTCGCAGGAAAACACCATGGATGGTTGGCTGATGAAAATTCGCGAGACATTAAAAAATCCAAATTCTAACGCACTCGATTTCTTAGATGATTTTAAACTGAATTTATTTTCAGACGAGATATATGTTTTTACGCCAAAAGGCGATTTACGCATGTTGCCTAAAAATGCCACTGCACTCGATTTTGCTTTTGAAATACATTCTAATGTAGGCAGCAGTTGTATAGGCGCAAAAGTGAATCATAAGTTAGTGCCATTAAGTTATGTATTAAGCAGTGGCGACCAGGTAGAAGTAATTACTTCAAAAAAACAAAAACCCAATGAAGACTGGCTAAATTATGTAATTACCAGCAAAGCCAAAGCAAAAATTAAAGATGCGCTGAAAGAAGAAAAGCGCAAGGCTTCGGAAGAAGGCAGAGAAAAGTTAGAGAAAGAATTAAAGAAACTGAAAATTGAACCCAATCATCAGTTATTGAATGATTTGTCGCACCAGTTTAAGTTTCAGAGTTTATTAGACTTTATGTATGCCATTGCCATTGGCAAGTTCGATACTAAGTTGTTGCAAAAAATAAAAGTAGTTCATGGCAAATTAACTATTGAAAGAGAACCTGAAAAAGCAGAATCGGTAGAAGAAGCGGTGAAAAAAACTTTGCAGAAAAATGCAGAGCTTTTAATTTTTGGCGATTCGGGCGAAAAGATAGATTACAAATTTGCCAATTGTTGCAGCCCCATACCGGGCGATGATGTGTTTGGTTTCGTTACAATTAATGAGGGCATAAAAATTCATAAAACCAATTGTCCCAATGCCATTCAGTTGATGTCGAAATATGGCTATCGTATTATTAAAACCCGCTGGAATAAAGAACACGAAATTTCTTTCTTAACAGAAGTGTTGGTGAGCGGCATTGATGATACCGGTGTGTTGCAAAAAATTACAGGATTAATCTCTGGCGATTTAAAACTGAACATGCGCTCGCTCTCTATCGAAAGTAAAGACGGCATTTTTGAAGGCACTATAGGCATTTACGTGCACAACACCGAGCAACTCGATGCGCTTATAGATAAAATGAAAACACTGGAAGGTATTTTAAGTGTGAGTAGGTTGTAGTTATATACATGCAATGCTCGCCCACAACCTTTTTGTAGATACAGCGTTAAGTTTTCAACGTTAAATCATAACTTTACGTATCTTAGGAATACATACTTTCATTCATGAAGCATTTTCTTTCTTTACTTTTAATTTCACTTTCATTTCAGGCATTTGCAAGCCATTACAGGGCAGGCGATATTTTTTATGAAAATACTTCTTACCTCACCTATGAGGTTACAGTAATTACATACACTACTATTAATGCCGGACCGCAGGTTGATAGAGATACTATTGAAATTTTCTGGGGCGATGGCACTTTTACAAGTGTGCCCCGTGTTAATGGTCCTATTGGTATAAGTGGTGTGCCGGGAGGAGAGCCCGCAGGAAATAATATCAAAAAGAATATTTACAAAGGCTCACATACATACGCTGGTCCTTCACCATTTTATGTTATTTCTGTAAACGACCCCAATAGAGTTGCAGATATCAGAAATATGTTAAATTCTCTAAACGTACAATTTTATATAGAAGATACGCTAAGAATTTTTGACCCCACTTTTGTAGGTACTAACAGTTCTCCAATATTGCTCAACCCACCTATTGATTATGCTAATGTTGGCGATACTTTTTATCATAATCCGGCAGCTTTCGATCCCGATGGCGATAGTCTTACTTTTGAATTGGTGCCACCACTAAGAAGTCGAGGTGTTCCTGTTCCAGGTTACCAATATCCCGATGAGGTGAATCCGGGCATTGATAATAGTTTCACGATTAATAGTGCCACAGGAGAAATTATATGGGCAGTGCCACAAATACCCCGAATTTTCAATATTGCCATATTGGTAAGAGAGTTTAGAGGAGGTGTTTTTTTAGGCTCCGTTTTACGTGATATGCAGATTTTCGTTGATTCAAGAAATAATGACCCTCCAAAAATTCAGAAAATAAATGATACTTGTGTAGTTGCAGGCAATTCAATATTAATTCCTGTAATTGCCAGCGACCCTAATGCGGGGCAGAGTGTTACGCTGAGTGCTTTTGGTGGACCTTTAGAATTATCGGTAAACCCTGCCACTTTTATTGGAGGCACTGCCCCTTCACAAATCACAGGTACTTTTCAGTGGCAAACGGTTTGTGACCATATAAGAAGAAGTTTTTATCAAATAGTATTTAAAGCTGAAGATAATTATACACCTGTTGGACAACCTCCTGTGCCGCTTTCATACCTAGAAACATGGATTATAAAAATTGTCGCTCCGGCTCCTCAAAACCTCACCGCAAATGCACAAGGCAACAATATTATTTTAAACTGGAAAAGCCCTTATGCCTGCGATACTTTAGCAACCAGAAAGTTTATTGGCTTTTCAGTTTGGCGCAGAGAAGGCTCTAATCCATTTCCTATCGATACCTGTGTTACAGGATTAGCCGGCAGAGGCTATACCAAAATCACCTCTCAGAATATTCGCGAGTTTACTTATACAGATAGCACGGTTGCTAAAGGAAAAAATTATTGTTACAGAATATTGGCTGAATTTGCCGAACAAACCTCTTTTGGATTATACTACAATAGAGTGGAAAGTCTGCCTTCTAACGAAGCTTGTTCGGAATTAAAAAGAGATGTGCCGTTAATTGAAAATGTAGATGTGCTTACAACCGATGCCGCTACCGGAAAAATATTTGTGCGATGGTTTAAGCCTGTTGCCAATGCACTTAATTTAGATACTACACAATTCCCCGGCCCATATAGGTTTGATTTAAAAAGAAGTGAAGGTTTTGATTTAGTAAACCCTACTACCATTGCTTCTTTCAGCAGTAATTCATTTTTGACCTATAGCGATACCACTTACACCGATAGTTTGCTGAATACTATAGACAATCCCTATTCTTATACGGTAGATTTTTATTCTAACGGTGGCAATGTATTGGTTGGTAGTGCCGAGCCCGCTTCTTCAGTGTATATGACATTGGC